>NZ_CAWMFQ010000075.1:0-3805 GCF_963866995.1 Aeromonas sp. ZOR0002
CACAGTAGTATCTGCCCATCGTGGCCCACGGGCCGCTGCAACCCGAGATTGAGGTGAGCTGATGTATCTGCCGCCCGCCGCCACCGCCATCACGCTCGCCATTGCCTCGCGCCGCCTGGTCAAGCAACCCGTTGCGGCCGCCCTCGACTTCTACCTGGGGGGGTCGCTGCGCCCGCCCTTGGCCCCGGCTATCCGTACCGCGATTGCCAGCGGCTGGCAGGGGCTGGCCCAGGTGAGGGATAGCCAGCTGTCCCTGACGCGGGGTCTGCTGCACGCAACCGACCAAGGTGACGCGCTGGTCTTTGGCCAGGCGAGCCCGCTGGTGCAGCCACTGGCAGCCCCGCTGACCCAGGCGCGAGCCGTGGATCTGACCCTCGCAGGCAGCTGGGTACTGGCCACCCGGCAAGACAGCCGCCTCTGGCAGGGCTTGGCGATGAGCACGGCCTGCGACCCACAGTCCCTGCACGGTGCCTGGCAACAGGCCGCTCAGCGGCTGGATCTGGCCCGCACCGGCCCCTGGCTGCAGCCGCCCGTCTGCGACCAGGCCACCGCCACCGGTTGGCATATCACCGATCTCCGCCATCGCCCCTGGGAGCTGCGTTGGGACGGGCTGCCGCCGTTGCTGACCCGGTTACCTGCCCGCGACCATCTCGACTTTGCCCTGACCGCTGCCACCGGCGAGTGGCAGGCGATGAGCCTGGTATTTTCACTGGCCGAGCCCCAGCCCGATCGCGCCGTGGCGCCCCGTGACAATGGCCATGGTCTGCCAGCGGGCTATGCCCGCACGGCCGATCAGGACGATGCCATGCCCTGGGGGGCGGGCGCCAAACCGCTCGACCCGGGCTGGGGCCTGGAGCATGGCGATGATTCTGGCGGCGAGATTGGCGATCGCGAGCCCCCCACCCACCCTCAACCGGCGCCCTACATCATCATGAACGAGATCAGTTGCGTTGCCGTCAGTGGCACCGAGCGCGTGCCGCTCGCCCTGTTCAACCCGAGCCTGAAACTCGATATCGACAGCTTTGTGTGGGAGCTCTCCGGCGAGTTGCGGGGCAAGACCAATCTGCCCTATGTGAAGCCGACCGCCACCGGGCCGCGCCATATCGAGCTGACCATCAACGGCTGGACCTGGCTGTTTGCGGTGCAGGGCTACCGGGTCAACCGTGCCCTGGGGAGTGAGGTCTATCCCTTCACGGCCCGCTCGCGCACCCAGTTCCTCGACGGCCCCTGGGCGTCCCTGGTCGATGTGACCCTGCCCAATGAGATGACCGCCTGGCAGCTCGCCGAGGAGCTGCTGACGCCGCTGGGCTTTGCCATCGAGCGCCCCGCTCATGGCGAGTGGGTACAGACCCCGGACTGGTCGCTGGCGCCGGGCTCTATCAGCGAACGAATGGCCCCCAAGGAGCTGCTGGCCAGGCTGGCCAAGGCGGCGGGGGCCGTGCTGGTGCCTCACATGAGCGAAGACAAGGTGCTGGTGCAGCCCCGTTACCTGGTGAGTCCGTGGCAGTGGGCCACGGCGCCGGATTCGGCCTTTAGCCACCTCATCCCCGAGGCGATGATCCCGGAAGAATCGAGCGAGTCGGCATCGAGTCCGCGTCTGGAGCGCGTGCTGATCGCCGGCACCACCCACGGGGTGGTCACCGAGGTGGTGCGCACCGGCACGGCGGGCAGCCAGAGCGGCGAGGATATCAGCGACGTGCTGGCCCAGACCCACCCGGTCAACGCCGAGCGGGGGCGAAACCTGATTGCCGACTCGGGCGAGCAGGAGATGGTGACCCTGCGCCTGCCACTGATGAGGCCGGGGCAGGCCCCCGGGTTGGTGGTACCCGGCCAGCTGGTGAAGGTGCTGCGGGCCGATGGCAGCCACACCAGGGCGCTGTGCATCAGTAACGCGCTGGCCCCCTCTGGCATCAGCTCGGTATGGCAGAACGTCACCCTGGAAGTGCATTTGGACATGGAGGCATAGATGGCGAGCAACAACCCGTGGAAGAAGTTTGAGGCCATGCTACCGAGCACGGTGCGGGTGAGGGGGAAGGTGCTGCTGGTCGATTCCCTGCGGGGTACCAGCCTCATCGAGCAGGTGGGTGGGGCCACCCTGCGGGTGTTTGGCACCGGCGCCGCTGTGGGCCGTTGGGTGCTGGTTGAAAATGGCGCAATTGTGACCCAGCTCCCCGATCTGCCCTTTGCCAGAATTGAAGTCTAGGGCTACGTTTGATGCCAACTGAACAGGAGGTTCTATGAGACGATTGATGATATTGCTGATATTGGCTATGCCCGTGGCGGCGAATGCTGGAGCAATGAGGTGCAAAAGCGCACTGATCAGCGAAGGAGATTCATCCTTCAACGTGCAGAAGAAGTGCGGTCAACCTCAGATGAAAGAGGACATCATCGACGAGCGTCTTCTGGATGCCCCTAAGGTCGGGGAGCGCTGGACCTATCAGGCTCGCGAAAGTGACATCCCTCAGGCCGTGACCATCATCAATGGCAAGGTTACCCAGATAGAAGACCTCACTCGCTGATATGATAATGGCCACGCAATGTGGCCATTCTTGCCTCTGAAAATTCAGCGAGCCGTTCACTCACGGCACGCTTCATCTGAATCGCCCCTACTTTCCTAGACACCTCAAGAGCCTCAAACTGAGGTCAATCAGGAGGTGTTATGAGCAAGCAGCAACGTTACACGGAAGAATTCAAACTGGCCGCCGTCAAGCAGGTGACTGAGCGCCATTACCCAGTGGCAGAGGTCGCTGAGCGACTTGGTGTTTCCAGCCACAGTCTTTACGCCTGGATCAGGCGCTACAGCCAGCCCGCCGTGCAGCAACAGCATGACTCCAGCCAGCAAGCCGAAATTCGGCGCCTCAAGGCTGAACTGCGCCGCGTCACCGATGAGCGAGATATCTTAAAAAAGGCCGCCGCGTACTTTGCCAAGCTGTCAGGGTAAGGTACGCCTTCATCCGGGTGCACGCGTCCACACATCCCATCCGCCGACTGTGTCGGATGATGAATGTCCACCCGAGCGGTTATTACGCCTGGCAGCACCAGCCTTTATCTGCCCGCGCACTTGAAGACCAACGCCTCCTGGGCCAGATCAAGCAATGTTGGCTAGAAAGCGGGGGCGTCTATGGCTATCGCAAGATCCGGGATGACCTGCGAGAGATGGGCGAGACCTGTGGGAAACACCGGGTGGCGCGATTAATGCGTCATGAAGGTTTGCGTTCACAAACCGGTTATCGTCGCCGTCCCGGTCATTATGGTGGCCGGCCAACGGTGGTTGCACCGAATCATCTTGAACGCCAGTTCGATGTGACTGAGCCAAATAAGGTCTGGGTAACGGACATCACTTATATTCGAACCCATGAAGGCTGGCTCTATCTGGCCGCGGTATTGGATTTGTTTTCACGACAAGTCATTGGTTGGTCAATGGGGCCACGGATCGACCGAGAGTTGGCCATCAGCGCGTTACTGATGGCAGTGTGGCGACGGCGACCCGAGCAGGAAGTGCTGGTTCATTCTGACCAAGGGAGCCAGTTTAGCAGCTATGACTGGCAGGATTTTTTGCGGGAGCACCGGCTCAAGGCCAGCATGAGCAGACGTGGCAATTGCCATGATAACGCGGTGGCGGAGAGTTTCTTCCAACTCCTCAAACGCGAGCGGATCCGACGTAAAACCTATGCAGATCGGGAGGAGGCCCGGCAGGATGTGTTCGATTACATTGAAATGTTTTACAACCCCAAGCGTCGGCACAGTTTCAACAATGGGCTATCGCCAGTAGAGTGTGAAAAGCAATATTTCGAACGGCTCAAAA
>NZ_CAWMFQ010000076.1:0-2173 GCF_963866995.1 Aeromonas sp. ZOR0002
CATCGGCGGCCCGACCGGTCAGCGCATCCATACCCGTCCGTCCGTGATTGCCCTCTGGGAAGAGGCGCGCAAGGCGCTGGAAGCGGCGGGCGCCGAGGTCATCGAAGTGGACTTCCCGCTGGTCTCCAACTGCGAAGGGGACCGACCCGGCGCGCCGACCGTGTTCAATCGCGGCATCGTGAGCCCGGAGTTTCTCAACGACGAGCTGTGGGAGCTATCCGGCTGGGCGTTCGACGACTTCCTGCGTGCCAACGGCGATCCCAAGTTGAACAAGCTGGCTGATGTCGATGGGCCGAAGATCTTCCCCCACGATCCGGGCACCCTACCGAACCGCGAGGGCGATCTGGCAGCGGGCATGGACGAGTACGTCAATATGGCCAAGCGCGGCCTGAAATCCTGGGACGAGATCGCCACAGTGCCGGACGGCCTGCGTGGGCTGGAGCAGACCCGCAAGCTGGACTTGGAAGACTGGATGGACGGGCTCAAGCTCGACGCCGTGCTGTTCCCGACCGTGGCCGACGTCGCCCCGGCTGACGCAGACGTGAATCCGGCCTCCGCCGATATCGCCTGGAGCAACGGCATCTGGGTGGCCAACGGCAACCTCGCCATTCGCCACCTCGGCGTGCCGACCGTCACCGTCCCCATGGGCGTGATGGCCGATATCGGCATGCCGGTTGGCCTGACCTTCGCCGGTCGCGCCTATGACGATAACAACCTGCTGCGCGTCGCCTCGGCCTTCGAGTCCACCGGCAGCAAGCGTATGGTGCCGCCGCGCACGCCGCCGTTGTAACCGGTCTGAAGCATGATGGGGCTAGCGTGCTTAGAACTAGCCCGTCATATGGGGTCAGGTTACAGAATCAAGGAGGCGTGCGCCTATTGGCACGCCGTTCTTCAATTGCAGCAGCACTTGCTGCTCGGATGAATCAAAGAAGGTCCGGAACAGCAGTTGTGTGCCCTGAAGTCCTTGCTCCAGATCGTTGTTCAGTGCTTGCAATTGCTCGGTGAGTTGACGCTTCTGATGATCGTTGGCTGAGGTCAACGAGCCGCTCATGGCCATCTTAGCGTTATAGATTTGGCAGCTTTCCTCAGGGACAGCCTTAATTGAGGCTAGTTCTGCTAACGCCTTTGCGGCCTGTGCACGGTAGCGGGTCAAGGGATTCTGTTTGTGTAGAAGGGCGTAAATGACGACACGCAATTGTATTGCCTGTAGGTAGCTCTGCACCCAACTCTGCATGCGCTCTAGGCTCGCCAGCAGTTCGCTCCTAGCCGTGTCGCTTTTGAACAGTTTTCCAGTTCCCTGCTCTTTGGCTTTTTTCTGTTCATCCGCAATTTTATCCCTGAAGTACTTTTCCAACTCGCCTTGGTCTACCAGTCGGCTCTCCAGATGGTGCTGAGCACAGGTGTCGATACCATCAGTGTGAAGGTGATCCAACAAGCCCTGGACGTAGTCGAGCAAGCTCATCAACTTGTGTTTTCTTAGGTTTTCCAGATCTCCTTGGACTTCGTCCAACTGACGTTTTATGGCGGTTAGTTTCTCACTGATGTCGTGCAAGTGTTTCTGCCCGACGGCCGAAGATAGAACGTTCCAAGCTACACCGTTGATAAGCACATTCTGTAATGCGTCCGGTCCGAGCAGGTGGGCGTGTTCCTTGATGCGCCCGCCCTCGGTGACCCAAGCGCGTAGGGTATCGCCTTGGCTGGATTTGGTCAGTGTCTCGATAGGTAGGCTACACAGTACGTAGTTACTGCCAGTCAGCTCAGCCAAGGCGGCGAGGCCGGGGATATTCGATAGCAAGGGGCTGAGTGAGTCGACTTGATCTGCTGGTAGTGGCCGACCTCTCGTAGAAGGAGGGTTATCGAACAGTCGGATACTCATCAGCTTGTCACCATCTTCGCTGCTCAGGATTAGGTCTTGAGTTAGCGATGAGGAATCAGCTTGATGCTGTAATGCCTTGTGTGCTGGTGCCATCTGGCGCAGACGTATCCAGCCCATCTGCGCGACGAAGGGCACGGTAATACGGTAGGCCTCAGCAGCGGTGCTGTGTACGTTTAGACCCGCTTTAGCGATCAGCCCAACATAAGTAGCGCCGAGCTGGGCAATGTGTAGTGGTCAACTAAATCCGGACACACTGTTAAGCCGATTTTCGGCCTCTGCTGGCGGTATCCCATCATT
>NZ_CAWMFQ010000077.1:0-8254 GCF_963866995.1 Aeromonas sp. ZOR0002
GGGTAGTGTGTCGGCCTGCACCGCCAGCGGTGCCAGCTTGGCGGCCAGTTGCTGGCGATAGGCCAGCGCCTGGTTGACGTAGGCGACGATGCGAGCGGAGTCGAAGTTGACGTTGGTGAGGGTGGCGAAGAACGCCTTGGGCACGAAAGCGTCTATTTCGCTGTCGACGATGCCGTGCTCGCGGGCCGCCAGGGCCCAGGCGCTGAGCCCTTGCAGGGTATAGATCAGCACATCCTGCAGGTCGGAGGTTTCCGCCGTCTTGCCGCACATGCCTTGTGCATAGGCGCAGCCGTTGCCTGCCGGGGTACGAATTGTCTGTTCACATTGCACACAAAACATCATGCCTCTCCTAATTGGACATTTCAGTTATCTGTTTTGTGGCGATTCTATTCCCCTCCTGGAAAACTTAATAGGCATTCAATTTACCAATTAACATTTCATTGATGCAGATCAAATAGAAAAAAGCCGCCCAAATCGGGCGGGGTGGGAAATCAAGGAGAGACAACTCGGGTTTGCAACAACAGGGGCAGTGATACGGGCCGGAGCATGGGCAGCCGGCCCCAGATTCATCAGGCCAGATAGGCGCGCAGCATCCAGACCAGTTTCTCCTGCTGCTGCACATAGTCGGAGAGGATGGACGCAGTCCCTTCATCACCGGCATCGGCGGCCTGACCCAGGATGCGACGCTGGGCGACCAGCAGTTCGCGGAAGCTCGCCAGCAGGGATTCCACGCAGGCACGACCGTCATGCAACCCCTTCTGCTCGGGGATGGCGGACACCTGGATGTAGTCGCTGAAGCTGTGCAGGGGCACCCCATCCAGGGTCAGAATGCGTTCGGCCAGGGCATCGACTTTCAGCAGCAGGTCGTTGTAGATCTCTTCGAATTTCAGGTGCAGCTCGAAGAACTGGTTGCCGCGGATGTTCCAGTGGAAGCCACGGACGTTCATGTAGAGGATCTGGTAGCTGGCCAGCAGCTTGTTGAGCTCGGCGGCCAGGGCTTGTGATTGAACGGTATCAAGACCAATGGGGCTCTTCATGATTCACCTCCAGGTGGTAAGCATTATCGGGAACGGAGTCAGCTTATCCAGAAGCAGACTCAAAGGACAATCGTCTGTGCCTTGCCGATCCATAGCCAATGGCTATCGTCGGCAAAAAATGCATCGGCTTTCATTGCTCAAGCCGTTCGATATAGAGGATCACCTCGCCGAGGTGAATGCCGAACTTGCTGATCTTCGCGCGGTTGATCAGGCGATCGTCGTCCAGCAGATACATCCAGTCATCAAAGCTCACCCTCACCACGCTCTCATCCGGCAGTGCCAGATCGAGTTGATAACGCCAATTGAGGGCAAAGCCCTCTGTCTTGCCTACCGCCTCCCCCACCACGTCTGAAGCCGTGCCGCGCCAGTGGCCATCCGCCCCCTTGCTCAAAAACCAGGTGCGGGTCTGCCGACGGCCATCATCGAAGTAAAACTGCTCGAACAGCTCCCCCTTGCCCTCTCGCCAGTGCCCCTGCATCTCGACCCGAAAGCGACTGGTCACTTCGCCGCTGCGGTCCGTCACCAGGCCGTGGGCCACCAGCTTGCCATTGAAGAAACGGGCGAGATCCCAGCCCGGCCGGGAGCCGCGATAATCGTCAAGACCCGCGCCGCAACCAGAAAGCCACAGCAGGGGCAGCAACCAGGCAAGACGCCACCAGGAAGAGAACTTCATGGAATACTCCATCAGGATTGGCCGCGCAGGCGGCGGGTCAGAGCGGGATCCCGGCTGTCGTCAGTCAGCCAGATAGCAAGAAACGCGGGGGCGAAGGCGGGATCATCGAGAGAGCCAAGGAGGCGATCTCGCAACCAGAAGTGGCCCGAGCCTTGCTCGTCCACATAAAAAACCAGCTTGTCGCCGGGGGCGACATCCGGCCAGAGCGTGGCCAGTCGAGCCAGCCAGCGTTGGCGCTCACTCTCGCTGCCAAGGCCGAGCCGCTGCCACTCGGCGGCGGTCGCCTCCAGCAAATCCTGGCGCTCGATGGCCCTCGCGTAGGTAATGCTGAGGGCCTGCGGGTAGCGCCCCGGCTGATAGCGACCGCTCTCGCTGTAGAGGGTGGCGTCATAGAGCTTGAACCAGAGCCAGCGCATCTCCCCCTGTCCCACGGTACGCAGCCCCTGCCAGGGGGCGGCAACGCTCTGGGCGGTCGCAAACAGTGGCAGGCTCAAGGCCGCCAGCAGCAGGCTAGTTCCACCCCATGTGCCAACGGGCGGGATCCTCCAGTTCATGCCAGTCCATCTCCTGTTCCTGCAGGGTGTTGATATCCTGCATCACCACGCTCGCCAGATGCCCCTGGGCATCGCGCTGGCAGGCCACCACCAGGTAGAAACGATCGGCCAGCTCGCACTGGCCATCCCTGGTCCACTTGGAAAACAACAAGGTGTCGGTCGAAAAGGTGTTCATCTCGTCTCACCCTCCAGCTTGACCGTTACCCACAGGAGTACGGGTAACCACCACATCCAGATCACCGCCAGCAGCACTGCGCTTGTCCAGATGCCCCAGGGTAAGTTTACTGCCCCCATGGCGGCCCCCGCCATATAGGAGGAGGCCCCCCCCACCATGCCGAACAGCCTCTGTTGCCAGCGCGGCAAGGGGCGAAGCCAGGGAAGGCCGTGGGAGAGGGTCAGGGCGAAACCGCACCAGAGCAGCAACAGCCAGAGCGGAAAACCGGACGGAAAGTGAAACAGGCCGAGGCGCCAGAGCAGGATGTCGAGCAGGTAGCCTGCCAGGGCGACCGGGATGAGGCGCCAGTCCTGCCCGCGGCGGGGGGAGAAGATGAAATGGAGCAGCAGCATCCCGAGCAGCGGGCCCGGTTGCTGCCATGTCACCGCCAGCAACCAGTAGAGGTTGAATCCCAGCAGGTGGGCCCACTGCCACATGATCAGCGACCGTGTGCCGGCAAGTCCCCGGACCAGCCATGGGGCCCCGGCTTGGCAGCCTCCAGTTGCACCAGGCTGATGGCCCGCTCCCAGAATCCCCCTTCACAGTAGGCGAAGTAGAAGTGCCAGAGCCGGATGAAATCCTGGCTGTAACCGAGTTTGGGCAGCTCCGGGGCCAGCGCCAGGAAGCGTTCGCACCAGTGGGCCAGGGTACGGGCATAGTGGTGGCCGTGATCGTGCAGCCGTACCAGCTGCATGTCGGTCTCCCGCGCCAGCAGACCCGCCATCTGGGAGACGCAGGGCAGGCAGCCTCCCGGGAAGATGTAGCGCTGGATGAAGTCCACCCCGCGCAGATACTGGGCGTGGCGCTGATCGGCGATGGTGATGGCCTGGATCAGCAGGCGTCCGCCGGGCTTGAGCAGGCGCGACAACTGGCGGAAATAGTCGGGTAGGAAGGCGTGCCCCACCGCCTCGATCATCTCGATGGAGACCAGCTTGTCATAGCGTCCCTCCAGCTTGCGGTAATCCTCCAGCAGCAAGGTGATGCGATCTCCCAGCCCCTCCCGCTCGATCCACGCCTTGGCATAGTCGTGCTGGGCCCGGGAGATGGTAGTGGTGGTGACCCGGCAGCCGTAGTGACGGGCCGCATAGACGGCGAGACCGCCCCAGCCGGTGCCTATCTCCAGCAGGTGGTCGTCCGGCCCAAGCTCAAGCCGCTCACAGATGGTGCGCAGCTTGGCCTGCTGCCCCTCCTCCAGGGTGGCATCCGGGTGGGGATAGATGGCGCTCGAATACTGCATGTGATCGTCGAGAAAGCCCTGATAGAGGGTGTTGCCAAGGTCATAGTGGGCGGCGATGTTGGCACGCGAACCGGTCAGGGTATTGCGATTGAACCAGTGGCGCACCTTGTTGAACGGGAAGCTGAGCCAGCCGAGGCGCCGTTCCAGGGCGTCGAGCAGCGGCAGATTGCGGGCCAGCAGGCGCACCAGTGCCACCGGCTCCGGGCTGGTCCAGAGACCCTCCACCCAGGTCTCTCCTGCGGCGATGCTGCCCCCCAGCAGCAGGCGGCGATAAAACGCCGGATCCTGCACCACCAGCTCGGCATGCAGGTCGCTGCCCGCCTTGCCGAAGCGGTGGCACTCGCTGCCGTCGTGAAGCACCAGTTGACCCTGCTCAAGGCGCGCCAGCAATTTGAGCAGCAGTTGCTTGGCCCCCTTGTCGATGAAAGAGGCAGAGAGGGTTGATTGAGCAAGTTCCATTAGCGGCTCTCCGAATGGGTCAAGAGTGAGGTCGTTCGGTTGGGATGAACCCGCACCATGGGCTGCTGACAACACCAGGAAGCGGAATTAAACGGGTGTGTCGGCGTCATGGGCGGCTCTCCGGATGGGTGAAGACGGGGGTGCGTTTGATAAAAAGGCGCATGGCCTGCCAGTAGATCCCGAGCAGCACCTTCAGGGTCATCCAGGGCCAGCGAACCAGCAGCGCCGCCAGCCCCTTGCGCGACAGCGGCGCGCGGCGCAGGGCCAGGGTGGCGTCAAACAGCTTGCTCTCACCGGATACGGGGTGGCTCTCGATATGGATCAGCGCCTCCTCTTTCGGCGCCCGGATGCGCCAGTGGTAGCGCATCCCCAGTCCCATGAAGGGGGAGACATGGAAATCCTTGTCATGGGGGGAGAGCGCCGCCAGATCCAGCAGGTAGTAGTGGCGCTCGTTCCAGGGGGTATTGGAGACCTCCGCCAGCAGGTAGCGGGTCTCCCCTGCCCGATCGCAAAAGTAGAAATTGACCGGGCTGAAATAAAACCCGAGGCAGCGCACGTTGCCAAGGAGCAGCACCCGCCCGCCGGGCTCCGCATCCCCCCCAAGGGCCGCCACCTTGTCCCAGACCGCCTGCTTGAGGGGCCCTTCGCTGCCCCGCAGATAGTCCTCGCGGCGAAACGAGAGCAGTCCGGCCCGCTCCACGGCAAACCAGCGCCCCTGCTCAAGCCCGGGCAGTTCGTCCAGATCCAGCCCCAGCATGAAGAGGCTGTATGAAAAAGCGTGGGCCCTGGGGGCGAAGCGGCGATGGCGCACCGAGCCTTGCCAGATGGCGCTGATCCCCTCCCCCATTCCCTCGTCCCCTTGCGTCAAGGCCGCGGCGCCGCTCATAGCTCGGCCCCGAAGCGTCTGGCCACGTCCAAGGCGCTGCGCACCCCGTCCTCGTGAAAACCGTTGTACCAGTAAGCCCCGCAGAAGTGGGTGCGCTGATGGCCACAGATCTCGCCCCGTCGCTGCTGGGCGGCGATGGAGCCCTGATTGAATACCGGATGATGATAGACGAAACGGCGCAACACCTTGCTCTCGTCCACCCGTCCACGGGGATTGAGGCTGACGCAGAAGGGCGCGGGGGAGCTCACCCCCTGCAGGATGTTCATGTTGTAGCTCACCAGGGGGCGCGCCCCGTCATCCTCACCGAGCTGGTAGTTCCAGCTCGCCCACGCCTTGCGGCGCATCGGCAGGCAGGAGGCGTCGGTGTGCAGCCAGACGTCGTTGGCCTGATAGGGCATGTTCCCGAGGATGGCCCTCTCTCCCTCGCTCGCATCCGCCAGCAGGGCCAGGGCCTGATCGCTGTGACAGGCGAAGATCACCTCGTCAAAATGGGCCTCCTGCCCCTGGCTGGTGACCACGACGCCATCCGCCACCCGGCGCACCGCCTCCACCGGGGTAGCGAGGCGGATGCGCGACTGCCAGCCCGCCGTGAGCGGCCCTATGTACTCTCGCGAGCCACCCGGGATCACATACCACTGGGGCCGGTTCGCCACCTCCAGCAGCCCGTGGTTGGCGAAAAACCGCAGGAAAAAGCTCAAGGGGAAGGCACGCATGTCCGCCAGGGTGGAGGACCAGATGGCCGCTCCCATGGGCAGGATGTAGTGGCGGGCGAAATAGTCGCTGAATTTCCCCGCCTGCAGGAAGTCCCCCAGGGTCAGCTCGGGGGTCAGCTCCCGCTGGCGATGCGCGGCCAGCCAGGCCCGCGCCTCCCGGTTGAAGCGCAGTATCTCGGCGACGAAGCGATAGAAGCGCGGGCTCAGCAGATTGCGGCGCCGGGCGAACAGGGTATCGAGGTTGTGGCCGTTGTACTCCATCCCCTCGGGACTCTTGACCGAGAAGCTCATCTCGGCGGGTTGGCGCCCCACCCCGATGCGCTCCAGCAATTTGAGGAAGTTGGGATAGGTACTGTCATTGAAGACGATGAAGCCGGTGTCGATGGCATAGTGGCGCCCAGCCTGTTCCACCTCCACGGTGGCGGTGTGGCCTCCCAGGGTCGGCGCCGCCTCGAACAGGGTGATGTCATGCAGCTTGTGGAGCAGAAAACCGGCGGTAAGACCGGAGATACCGGAGCCGACGATGGCGATCTTTTTCTTCATGAAGGGCGTCCTTTCGAAACGAGTGTGCGGCCAAGGCGCAGCCAAAGCCCCGTCGGCAGGGCGCCGAGCAGGCGCAGCAGCCAGATGAAGCGACGGGGAAAGTGGATCTGATGGCGACCGGCGGCAAGCCCCGTCATGATGGCGCGGGAAGCCTCTTCCACCGTCACCAGGCAGGGCATGGGAAAATCATTCTTGTCGGTGAGCGGCGTCTGCACGAAGCCCGGGCGGATCAGGGTCACCCCGATGCCCTTGCTGGCCAGATCCAGGCGCAACGTATCCGCCAGATAATCGAGGGCCGCCTTGGAGGCGCCATAGGCCTCCGCCCGTGGCAGGGGCAGCCAGCTCACCGAGGAGCTGACGATGGCAAGCCGTCCACCCGCCCCCAACCGCGGCAGCAAGGCGGCCAGGGCGTTGCCGGTGGCGATGAGGTTGGTCTCGATGACCCGGGCAAACAGGGCGCCGTCAAAGCCTTCTGCCGGATCCATGTATTCACAGTTGCCCGCATTGAGAATGAGCAGGTCGAGGGCGGGCAGGCTTGCGGCCACCCCGGCCATGGCGGCGCTGTCGCGCGCATCGAATCGCAAAGGGGTGATCCCCAGGTCGGCCAGTGCCTGCAAGCGCACCTCGTCCCGGCCACAACCCCACACCTGCCAGCCGGCGCGCCGATAATCCAGCGCCAGCTGGCGGCCGATGCCCGAGGTGGCCCCGGTGATCAGCACCCGGCCGCTCATGTCCCCAGCCTCCCCTTGATGGCCCGTACCACGGGCCCCAACAGCGGCAACTGCTCGTAGAGCATGGCCCCGAGATCGAAGTAGTCCCGGTGCAGGCACACCTTGCCCCAGGAGTCGAACGTCAGCCGGGTGGCCCCCTCCACCCTGACGGCCCGGCCACCGGCAATCCTGGGGTGGGAGAAGGTCATGACCCAGGCGAGCCAGGCTTCGTTGCCCGACTGCTGCTGACTCGTTATCTCGAAACTGCACTGGGCAAGGCGCTCATAAAGGGAGGAAAAGTAGCGGGTGAGCGCGGCCAGCCCCTCTATCCGGTGCGCAGGATCGATGAAGAGCACCTCATCGGCATAGACCTCCGGCAAGCGGTGCAACTGATGCTTGTCCAATTGCAGGTAGAGGATGACAAAGCGGGCCAGCGCGTCATTCATGCTAGTTTTTCTCCAGTTCGCGGAACATCTCGATGGCCCTCACCCGTGCAACGGCATGATCCACCATGGGGGCCGGATAATCCTGCCGCCCCTTGAGCCGCAACCAGTCGTGGGGCTCGTGGAGATAGGCAGCAGGCACATCCGCCAGCTCAGTGACCCAGGTACGAATGAACTCCCCTTGTGGATCAAATCGTTGCCCCTGGGTGGTGGGGTTGAAGACCCGGAAATAGGGCGCCGCATCGGCCCCTGTCCCCGCCGCCCACTGCCAGCCGCCATTGTTGGCCGCCAGATCCCCGTCGATGAGCCGACTCATGAAGTAGTCCTCCCCAAGCCGCCAGTGGATGTGGAGATCCTTGGTGAGGAAGCTCGCCACTATCATCCGCAGCCGGTTGTGCATCCAGCCGGTGGCGTTGAGGCAGCGCATGGCCGCATCCACCACGGGGTAGCCGGTGCGCCCCTCGCACCAGGCGGCGAAGGCATCCGGATCCCAGCTCCACGGCAGGGCCGCCGTCTCCGGCTTGAAGGGGCGGTTCATGGAGAGGCTCGGGATCAGCACCAGCAAGTGGCGGTAGAACTCGCGCCAGATGAGCTCGTTGAGCCAGACAAAACCGGGTTGGGCCTTCGACTGGGGCCGGTAGCCGAGACGCTGCTGCAGTGCCCCCACGCACTGGCGGGCACTGATGATGCCCGCCGCCAGATAGGGGGAGAGCACGGAGGTGCCCGCCAGCGCCGGAAAGTCCCGGGTCTCGCCGTAATCGAGCACCGCCTGATCCAGAAACGCG
>NZ_CAWMFQ010000078.1:0-7322 GCF_963866995.1 Aeromonas sp. ZOR0002
ACTCGATAGGCCAGCCACACCTCTTCCGGGGTCAGCGCGAGTGCCTGCTCGCGAAGGCGCAGCGCCGCCGCCACCTTGCCGGTCCGATCGAGCTGATCGGCCTCCTCCTGCAACAGCCCGGCCTTGAGCCGCCGCCCTTCGGCCTGCATCCCGGGGGTGCCCTGCTGCTCCAGCAGGGCCAGGGCACGCGCCGGATCCTGCTCCTTGTAGAGATCGAACAGGCGGGCCAGGGCCCGCTCCCGCGCGCTCCCCATGGCGAGCGCCTTGCGATAGGCGGACTCCGCGTCGGCATCGCGATGACGGCCACGCTCGCTGTCTCCTAGCCCCAGCCAGGCTTCGGGTTCATGCCCATCCTGGGCGATGGCACGGCGATACAGGGTCGCCGCCTCATCCCACTGCTCCCGTTCCAGGGCGCTGCGCCCCTGGCTCACCAGCAGCCAGTAGCGGTTGGTAGCCAGCAGGCTGCGCCATTTGTCCTTGTCGGTCACCTCGGGGTGTGCCAGCACCCGTTCAAACTGGGCGATGGCCAGCGCTCGCTGATCGTTGCGGGAGTAGGCCTGCCCGAGGGCCCCCATGAGTTCGGGATCCCCCGGGTTGGCAGCCAGGGCACGCTGCAAGCGGGAGATGGAGGCACCACCTCCCGCCGTGCTTGCGAGCGCCGACTGGCGTGCGCGATAGGCGGGCGAGGCCCACTTCTCCTCCTGGGCCGCGAGCAGCTGTTCCGCCTTGGTGGTATCCCCTTCGCCAAAGAGCACCATGTACTCCTGCAAGGCAGCGATGCTCCCGGGACCGATGGGCAGGGATTCGATGTCCGCGAGCCAGATCTCGGCGGCCTCGTCCCGCTGATAGGGATCTCGCGCCATCTCGCGCAACAGGTTCTGCGCCCCCTGGCGCCGACCCTCCGCCAGATAGAGGCGAGCCAGCCCGCCCCGCACTCTGGGCTCACCCGGATATTGCCGGTTGAGTGCCTCCAGGGCCGCCAGCCCCTTTGCCTTCATGGCCGGGATCCGTGTCTGCAACAGGGCATAATCCACCGCCACGTCGAGATTGGGGGGCAAATCACCGGAGAACAGGGAGCGATAGAGACGCTCGGCCTCCTCCAGCCTGCCGGCGCTGGTCAGCAGCCTGGCTTGTTGCAGTTGCTGGCGCCTGGCCGGTTCGTTCAGGGCCAGGTTGGCCATGCCCTGACGATAGAGCGCAGAGTCGGGGTCTTGCTTGCCAAGGCGGGCCAGCAGTGCCCCGGCCTCCTTGACCTTGCCCTGGCGCAGGGCCTGACGGGCCTGGGCTGCCAGCAGCTCCGGATGATCGGGCTCCACCAGGGAGAGGGAATAGAGGCTGTTGCTGACGAGATCTTCCCGCCCACGGGCCTCGCCAATCCTGACCTGCTCCAGCAGCCAGGCCACCGGCTGTACCGTCCCTTGCGCCAGGGCTCCGCTCATCAGGCAGGCGAGCAGGCACCCCAGGGTCACTCTGCCTGACATGACTCGCTCCAATCCGGCTGCAGGGTACCGTCGGCGGCAAAGCGATAACGCCCCTGATCCCAGCCTGCGCCGAACAGGGTCAGCACGCTGCCGTAGTAGGCATCCGCATCCAGCCCGTGATCGGAGACCTGCTTGCGCAAGGTGACCTGCACCGGCAAGCCCCGTGACAGGGGCAGGAGGGCGGCGGCAAAGCCGCTCGGCCCCTTGCCCTGAACCTGTCCACTCTGGCTGGAGACCCGCTCGGGCAGATGACCCGATTCGGTCAGCTGCGCCAGCATGGGGGCAAAGTGGGCCACCAGGGAAGCCCTGGCGGGATCCTCCTCGCTCAGCATGCCGAGCCAGAGATAGACGCGGATGGCGTCATAGCCACCGGTGTCGCCCTTGTCCGCCGTCACCTGCCACCCCTTGTCGGCCTGCCAGTCCACCCAGTCCGGGGCAAAGCCACGGGGCGCACTCTCCTGCAGCAGCTTGGGCAAGAGGGCCCGCATCTCCCCCCAGGGCCCCTTGAAGGAGGCGAATCTGGCCAGCAGTTGTGGAGGCAGATAGCTGGGGTTGAGGGTCCAGCGTCCCTCCCCCTCATAGCCTTTCGCCCCGGGCAGCAACACGGGGCCGAGACCCGGCAGCGTGGCGACCTCCTCCCGGGCGATACGGCGCAGCAACAGGGTGCCGAGGGCAGAGTAGCTGTGGTTCTCCCACAGGCGACCCGCCTCCAGCAGGCTGTAGGCTATCCAGAGATCCGAATCGGACGCGCTGTTCGCATCCAGCACGCCCCAACTGCCGTCCTGCTGCCTGCCCCAGAGCCAGGATGGCAGGAAGCCGGTCAGATCCCCGCGGGCGAGCTGCCGCTCCGTCCAGTCGAGCAGGCGGGCAAAGGTCTCCCTGTCATCGTTGACCAGGGCGAAGAAGAGGGCATAGCTCTGGCCTTCCGAGGTGGTGATGCGGCGCCCCTCGGCAGGGTCGATGACCCTGCCTTCTTCGCTGATGTAGTGCTGGCGAAAGTGATCCCACTCCGGCCAGTGACAGACGGCCTGCGCCGGGAGGGAACAAAGGGCCCAGAGGAGCAGGGCACCACAGACATTTTTCATCTGAGTCATCTCTTAATCTTCCTTCAGACGGCGGCGACTGGCACTGGCAAGCAGCACCCGCAGGCCCCAGCCCAGTACCAGCATGCAGAGCAGGGTCAGCCCGGCAAGACGCACCGGATAACGGGCAAACAGTTGCCAGAGACGCTCCCACCACGGCAGGTAGCCCACCTCGTAGCGATCCCCCACCACCAGGCTCTTCACCCCGGATTCCCGGATGATGGCCACCGAGCCTGCCACCTGATCGCGCAGGGTCCGGGTCTGCAGGGCATCATTGAGCAATGTGACCCCCGCCGGTCCATCCGCCAGCAAGGCCACCAGGCTGCGCTGATCATGGGTCGGCGATTGCAGCCCCAGGATGACGGCGATGGCCCGGTTGCCCGTCATGCCCACCCGGGCCTGGGGCTGGCGATCGGCCATGGTGTGCAGCAGATCCCCCTTGTGCTGGCGGGTTGGCTCGTTGACCCAGCTGCGCGTGGATTGCAGCAGGGCGTCGGGAGCCAGATCCCCTCGAAACTCCTCCGGCAGGGTGCCGATGAGCAGGGTATCCCGATCCGCGGTGCGCGCTCGCTCCCAGTCGTCCAGAACCTGCAGGGAGAGCGCCGGATACCCGGTCTCGGCCCCGATGGCACCGACGGCATCGAGCAAGGTGGTGATCTGCCCGGGATGGGGTCTGGCCGGCATGACAATCTGGGTGTCGGCGAGATCCGCCATCCGGCTGAACGGGAAGCCGGCATAGGCGAACGCCTTGAGATCGGGCATCTCGATGAAGTGGCGATAGCCGGTGAAGTCGATGGTGGAGCCCTCGTCGATGCGCACCTGATGGGCTGGCGGCATGACCAGGTCGCAACGGCCATCCTCCGTTCCTCCCATGTATTGCTGGGCATACTCGAACGAGAAGCTCAGACTGTTGGCCTGGGTGGTCTTGAGCCCGGGCATGCGCAGCGCCATGGTGTCGCCGTCGTCGGCAAACCAGAGCGGCAGGGTCAGCAACCGCTCACTCTTGACCTCGCCGGGCTCGAGCGTGAACGACTTCATGAGCTGGCCGTTGACCCCCACATCCAGCCGGGAACCGTCGCGCAGGGTGGGCGAGGTGTGGTGATACTTCAGCTCCGTCCTGATGCCGTTCTCCCCCAGCAGATAGAGATCAGGCGGCAGGCGCAGCGTCAGGCTCATGGGCCACAGCGTGCGTCCCGTTGCCTGCAACTGACCCGGGTACTCCGTGAGCTCATCAAAACGCATCTTGCGATCCAGTCGCACCCAGTTCGGGGCATCGTAGGGTTGACGCGGCAAGAGCGGCTTCACCTCGTCCACCATGACGCTCTGGCCACGCAGCATGACATCGCCTCGCGCCAGCCCCTGCACCGCCGTCAGCAGATCCTGCTGATCCCGCCCCAGGATCAGCAGCAGCTTCACATAGGGGTTGTCGGGGGAGCTGATCATGTCGATGGTGGGCCCCTTCACCTCGGGATAGTCCACCAGGAAATCGGGGCGCGCGTCATTGGTGGCAAAGATCACGGCGTTGCGATCCGGCAACTGGTTGATGAGCACCGGGAAATGCTGGCCCCGCCACTGGGCCTTGGTGCCGAACCAGGAGGCCAGCACCGCCGCCGCCTGCTGCTGCTCCGGGGGCACTGAGCCCGTGAACACCATGGGCAGAGTCAGCTTGCCATTGTCCCGCACATCGAGGAACGGCATGGGGAAGAAGGAGAGCTCGTTGCGCACCGGCAGGGTCTGCAACTGCAGGGTCAGCTTGCTGTCCCGGTTGACGTTGAGCCAGAGGGTATCGCTCGCCGGGTTCTCGCACACTTTCTGATAGTGGCCAACGAAGCTCACCTTGAGGCGGTTGAAATCCTTGGCATAGCGGGGATCCAGCTCGATGCTGGCATGGGTCATCGTCCCCATCTGATCCTGGTTGAGGGCCGTCACCCCCATCAGCTCGTCATTGAGATAGACCTTGACCTGGGAGATGAGCGGCAGCAGGGAGGGCGATGGCGTGAAGTTCAGGTCCAGGGTGGCCCGGGTCACCACCTCGTCCCGCCGCACGGTGAAGTCGGCCAGTCCGTCTGGCGCATTGCCGCGCAGGGAGAGGGTGCCTGGCGATGATGCCATCTGTTCGAAGCTCATCCCCTGGGTGCGCACCGGAGCGGGAACGGGCGGCAGGGGGCCGACGGCCTCGGCGGCGGTCGCACCCTGCGCCATCAGCAGGAGAGGAATAAGGTAGCGTTGTGGTTTCATCATCCTTTCACTGTCTGTGAGGTCGGAGTCCCGGCCCGGAAATCTGGGGAGACGCGACGGGGAACGAAGGAGAGGAGCCAGCGAGCCAGCTTCTCGAGGAGGATACAAACAAAGCCGATGGGTGAGGTACGGGCCAGACGCCAGTAAGCCCCCCAGCCGAGCAGGGTAATGTCGATCAGGCTGTGGAGGGGGCGATCCTTGCCCAGACGCTGCTGCCACAGGGACCAGGTATCGGCCCGGGCGAAGGTGCACTGGATGAACTCGACATGCTGTGCCTGCGCCATGGGCTCCAGCTCCAGCCCCAGCTTGCAGCCGAACACCCGCTGCACCTTGGCGGCGAACGCCTGCTCCCGCTGGTCATGGCGCAGCAGCAACCAGACCCTCTCCTTGTCGGCCAGGGGCAGGGGCGCCTCGAGCAGCACCCCGACCCCCCCGTTGGAGTAATCCCTGACGGTACAGGGGTAGAGGTGACCGTTCGCCAGCCTGATGGCCGCCGGCATCACCATCTCCACCCTGGGGTTGGCACGGACCTGCCGCGACTCGAAGGCCACCGCCAGGGCGCCGCCCAGTATGGTCATGTTGTAGAGGGTCCAGATCATGCTGAGGATCAGGGTCGGCACCTCGTCGGCGGGGCCGGTGCCGATGCGCCAGAGGCCGACCCCCAGCCCGCACAGATTGAGCAGGATCAGCAGCAGATAGGGGCGGGAGACCGACAGATCGAGGAACACCTCCTCCGTCATCCCCCCCTTGGCGGTCACGTTGAACGTCCCCTTGTGGGGTGCAAAGAGCGCCACCGTGGTCGGCCTGGCGATGTACCAGGCCAGCACCGTCTCATAGACCTCGCCCCAGAAGGAGTGGCGCACCTTGCCCTGCAACCGGGAGTTGGTCAGGGCGCTGTGGAAGATGTGCGGCAACATGTAGAGGGCGATGGCCGCCGCCGGGGCATAGATGATGTAGGCGTGCAGGATCAGGAAGGCGAGCGGCGCCGTCAGGAAGATGAGCCTCGGTATGCCCGAGAGGAAATGCAGCATGGCATTGAAGTAGCACAGCCGCTGCCCCAACTTGAGCCCCTTGCCGAAGAGGGGGTTGTCCAGACGCAGGATCTGCACCATGCCGCGCGCCCACCGGATGCGCTGACCAATGTGGGCAGAGAGGCTTTCGGTGGCCAGCCCCGCCGCCAGCGGGATCCGGATATAGGCCGAGGTGTAGCCGAGGCGGTGCAGCCGCAGGGAGGTGTGGGCATCCTCGGTGACCGTCTCCACCGCGATGCCGCCGATCTCGTCAAGGGCGGTGCGCTTGATGACGGCGCAAGAGCCGCAGAAGAAGCTGGCATCCCACATGTCGTTGCCATCCTGCACCAGGCCGTAGAAGAGAGCCCCCTCGTTCGGCATCTTGCGAAACCGTTGCAGGTTGTGTTCGAACGGATCGGCGGAGAAGAAGTGGTGGGGGGTCTGGACCACGCCCAGACGGGGATCCCGGTAGAACCAGCCCACCGTCATCTGCAGGAAGGAGCGGGTCGGCAGGTGGTCACAGTCGAAGATGGCGACCAGATCCCCGGTGGCCATCTTGAGGGCGTGATTGATGTTGCCCGCCTTGGCGTGCTCATGGGTCGACCGGGCCACATAGCGGATCCCGGCCTCCTCGGCGAAGTCGCGAAACGCCGCCCGCCCCCCGTCGTCAAGCAGCCAGATGGTCAGCTTGTCGGCGGGCCAGTCGAGCCCCATGGCGGCGTAAACAGTCCCCTTCACGATGGCGAGATCCTCGTTGTAGGTGGGGATCATCAGATCCACGCTGGGCCACTGGGCCGGATCCGCCGGCAGTTGTGCCGGAGGGCGATGCAGGGGCCATGCGGTCTGCCAGTAGCCGAGCAGCAGCACCAGCCAGGCATAGGTCTCGGCGGCCAGCAGCAGCAGGCCGCAGGCCAGGCTGACGGGATCGAACCAGTCGAGGGTCGAGGTGTAGCGCCACCAGATGTAGCGGCAGGAGATAGTGAGGGAGAGCACCATCATCATCAGCATGGGATAACGGCCCGGCACGGCCCGCAGGATGAAGGCCATGGCCGCCAGCAAGAGGACGAACACCAGTTGCGCCTGCAGGGTGAACGGCTGGGTGACGCAGAGCAGGGAGAGGCTCCCGGCCACCACGCAGAGCAGCACGCTCTTCCAGCGTGCCTCGCGGGGCGTGGCCCTGGCGGCGGCCAGCCCTTTCTCCTCCTGGCGGGCCAGGAAGGCCCCGAGAGTCTGGGTGCCCCGGTGCCAGAGCCGCTGCCAGGAGGCAGGCCAGCGCAGAGGGATGGGTTGTGGGCGACGCACTATTATCCAGAGGCTCTGCAACAGAACGCGCAGGGGATCCCCCACCCGGGGGTGCGTCAGCTGGGGATAGAGCCCCCGGGCATGGCCCAGCACCCATTGCCAGCCATGACGCTCGAGGGGGAAGATAACCCAGGCCAGCAGCCAGCCCAGGGTCAATGCGGCAGCCCCCGGGCGGGAAGCCCCCCGCTCGCGCAGTGCGCGATAGCGCT
>NZ_CAWMFQ010000078.1:7393-10545 GCF_963866995.1 Aeromonas sp. ZOR0002
TCATCGGGGCGCCTCCCCCTCTGCCAGACACCAGGTTGCCAGGGCGGCCAGCTCGTGGGCAACCAGGCTGGTGGGCGCATAGCGGCCGACCGGCAGCTTGGCGGCCATGGCCTCCGCCATGGCTTCGTCCCTGTGCAGATGAAGATTGAGCAGAGGGAGCCCCCCTGCCAGCCAGAGATCCAGCAACCCCTGCTGCAGGGCCCGCTGGCTGGAGAACTGGGTCACCAGCAGATGCTCATCGGCCGCCCAGGGGTGGCGGTGAAGCCGCACATGGCAGTTGGCATCCGCATTGACCACCAGCAAGCGCCTGCAGGGGATGACGGGGGCCATGCCCAGGGGCAGATCCAGCAGCACCAGATCATAACCATCGATCCCTGCCAGCCACTCGGCTGACGCCCCCTGCCCCCCGCCATGGGAGAGCAGATCCAGTCCCTCCTCCCGGCGGTGAAGCGCACCTCGCCACTCCCGCGCCGGCTGGGTCAGCCGGCTCCAGCCTCCCGGATCGTCATGGGGCAGGCCAAGGTGGATGCCAAGCTGGTTGTCCGGGCAGAGATCCACCGCCAGCACCCTTGCCCCCTGCTCATGGGCAGCCTGGGCAAGCCCCGCCACGATGGCGGTGGTCCCCACGCCTCCCCGGATCCCCTGCAGGGCGATCACCGTCATGCAGACCTCCCTTCGCCAGTCCCCTCGGGCCCTTTCACTGCCACCTCCGCCAGCAGGGGGAAGCGTGCGCACAAGGCGGCGAGCCGCTCCCTGGCGGCAATATCCTGGTAGGAGAGGCTGACACCAAAGGCCTGCTGGACCATGGCCACGTCATTGATCACCGACCCCTCCACCGGGACGCCGAAGGGGGTCTTCATGTCTGATTGCCGTTCGCTGCGCATCGTCACCTCCGGTCTCATTGGGGATAGGGGACCCAGTCCCCCTGCCCCAGCTTGATGTGGTACTTGCCCTGATATTCGATCACCACCGAGCCCTGGTTCTCGGACACCGACGGGGTCTGCGGCAGGTCGCCCAGCAGAGCATCCCAATCGATGGTCTCGCTCCCGAACACATCCTTCCCCACCAGCCTGGAGACCAGTTCTGATACCGCCAGGAAGCTGCTGGGGGTGTCCACATTGCGGGTCGCCTCGTGGGGCGCCTTGGTACCGAGCAGGGCAACCCCCACCGGCACCTGGGTGATGCTCGGGCTGGGAATGTCCCGCAGCCCGGCCATCTGCATTTTGTCGCCGGTGAGAGCGGCGCCGTGCTCAGGCACCATCACCACGGCCACCTTGCGGCCGGATTGCTCCAACGTCGTCATGAAGTCGTCCAGCTGATCCAGCAGGGTCTTGAGCCTCTCCTTGTAGGGCGCTATCTGGCGGCTCGCCACATAGCGGTTGCCATCGTGCAGGGCGATGAGGTTGAAGAAGGTGACGTTGCGTGCCGCCTGACTCTGTGTCCGCTCGTTCAGCCAGCGGCCGAACAGGGCATCCCCGCGATAGATGGGCTCGCCATCGAAGGAGGCGAGATCATGGGCCAGTCCCTTCTTGTCCATGGGGGTCACATCCAGCCCGGCATACTGCTGCAGGCCGGTCAGGTAGTTGCCAAAATCCCCCGAGTGATCCATGGCCACCTGCTTGGCAAAGCCGAGCTGGGCCAGATTCTCGAACAGCAGACACTGCTTCGGCGCCGTCACATAGAGCCCCTGGTGGCTGGTCTGCCCGCAACTGGCCCGCAGCAGGCGAATGGAGCTCGGGCCGCTGTAGGAGGTGGCGGAGTTGAAGCGGTTGAAGCGAATGTCGAAGTGGGACCAGACCGGGTGCCCGGTCAGGCCGCTCGCCTCCACGTCACGCCAGGCCAGGGAGCAGACATTGATGATGAGCACATCGAAGGGGGTCGCCTGGGCTGGCAGGCTCTCCGGGAAGTGCACCAGCCTCTCCTGCTCCTCCCGATAGAAGTCATCGAGATAGGCGTTGAGGTTCTCGTTGGTCGGCGGGGCACTCTGGTCAAGCTGCTCCTCCATGGGCAGCACTGAGGGGCGGGTCTCCTCCCGGGGCGTGTTCAGGGCGTGCTCGCTCGCCCCCTTGCTGCTCGCGAAGGGATTGCTCACCTGGGGCGAGACCCAGAGCCAGAGCAGCGCCAGCAGGATCCAGGGGGTGAAGCGCAACCACTGGGCGATGAACAGATAGAGCGTCAGCAGCACGAACCCCGCGCCGACCATCTCCCAATTGATGAAACGCCCGAGCAGCTCAGCCCAGTAATCCAGGGTGAAGGAGAAGACCTGGCTACCCTGGGCACGAATGCTCTCTATCCCCGGCAACCAGGTATCGTGATAGAAGATCCCCGCCCCCACCGGCAACGCCAGCCAGTGCCGCGCACGGCGCCACCCGGCCCTTGGCAGGGGAAAGATCAGGAAGGCGGCAAACACCAGGTTGATCAGGGGATGGAAGTTGAGATATCCCCCCCAGAGCAGGGCGAACTTGGCAAGAAAATAGACATTCCAGCCACCCAGGCCGTGCCAGTCCAGCCAGGGGGAATCGGCATCAGAAACATGTCGGGTCATCGGCGATGAGTCACCTGTTATCGTGGGCCCCCCGAAGGGGCCGGGCACACTGCAATGGTTGTCAAAAGAATAGCCTGACTATTATGCAACTATTTCTTTTGTCTCAGGCGGCGCCGAACCTGGCTCCCCCGGATGGGTGGGAGGGGAATGAGAGGTGCCGTATGCATCCATATATTATCCAAACGATGCCGATAAGGCAGCCTTCTCTGACAAAATGGGGGGAACGTGCAGACGGGATGCAGGATCCTGGCAAGGGCCCCGCATTCACCACTGCGACAGACTTTGTCAGCCCTGTCGCCATCTCGAACAACTTGAGGCCACCTCTGGATTGCGCCATCATATCGGCCCGGCTGATGGCCGGCCGAATTGGACAGTCAACTTCAAGGACCCCCCATGTTTGAACACGTCGATGCCTATGCTGGCGACCCCATACTGACGCTAGTCGAGACCTTCCACAAAGATACCCGCGAGCAGAAGGTGAACCTGGGGATTGGCCTCTATTACGACGAGCAGGGCCGCATTCCGCTACTGCCGTCGGTGCAGCAGGCCGAAGCGCAGCGCGCCGCTGCCCCGGCCCCGGCCCCGCGCCCCTACCAGCCGATGGAAG
>NZ_CAWMFQ010000079.1:0-16085 GCF_963866995.1 Aeromonas sp. ZOR0002
TCGGTGATTAGCGCAGCCCGGTAGCGCATCTGGTTTGGGACCAGAGGGTCAAAGGTTCGAATCCTTTATCACCGACCAGGTTCATCGGGAAGTCCCCGGATTTCTTGATACAACGCGCCCTTAGCTCAGTCGGATAGAGCAACGGCCTTCTAAGCCGTGGGTCGCAGGTTCTTATAAGGTACAGATTTGTAGTGCATACGTAGAGTCACTGCAAAAGAGATTCTGAGGGTATAGCTCAATCGGATAGAGCAACGGCCTTCTAAGCCGTAGGTTTCGGGTTCGAGCCCCGATATCCTCTCCATTTTCCATGCTTTTCAGTAAGTTAGAAGAAAGCCGCTACATTTCAATGTCGCGGCTTTTTTTTATTCTCAACAAGTAGTTGCGCACTCGTATGCACTAGTATAGGGTGAATTCTGTACAGGGATTCAGTGCATATGGAGACAAGCTTGGACAGGATTGCATTTCATCTCTCAACTGGTCAAAAATCGTTCGCCTTCTACAGCGATGGAAAGCCCATTGAAGCGTTGAATTGTTATGTCAACGATCTAGCTAGAAGTGCCCCCAAGAGCACAACTGTCAACGTTGCCTCAGACTTAAAAACCTTTTTTGTGTACCTAGAGGCTTTAAGTGACCTAAGCACAATCTCCAGTCTGGAGAGCACGCTCACCGGAACATCACTACTCACTCAAATCATCAAGCAGTTTCCGCTTTACCTGGCTCGCGGCACAGAAAACAACAAAGACTCACTGGCCTACTTTGCTGCCGCTACAACAAAGAGGCGTCCTACTCAAAACAACACAAACGAAAGGATTATCTCTTCAGTTCGTGGCTTTCTCCGCGCATCAGCAACACAACACATAGAAATGCAGGCAGCGGCAGATATGGGGCTGATCAATATTAATTTGGCTCCAGAGGCAATGTTTAAAGAAGCATTGCTTAGCAAAGCAGTCTCTCCGTATGAAAGAAAACAGCTATTTAAAAAATCTATGTTTGCTGGGGTAATATGCAATGGCCCCCGTTTAGCAGAAGGCAGCCTTCTGAAGTACAAGAAAGTATTTCATTATGCAGCAAAAGGAAGTGGTAGAGAAAAGTGGCTTCCTCCTGAGGATACCCTCCCCTTGCTCAATGCAGCTAAAACCCTTCGTGATCGCTGTTTGTGGTCACTGATGCTTGGTACTGGTCTTAGAAGTATTGAAGCCTTTGCTCTCTTGCTAAGAGACATCAACGTAGAAGAGAAAAAGATTAGTTGTGTCAATCCAATAACACGCCCCTTAGAATATGGTAATACATTTGAGAGGATTTCTGGAGAGGCACTTTCATCAGCAGCATACAAGGGACGTGATACCGAAGAAACGTTTTTTATTGAACCTTTTCGTACGATATTTTTTGAGACTCTTCCACGTTATCTTCGTGAGGAACGAGCCCCCCTGCACTGTGGGCATCAGCTATTATTCGTTGTACTTAAAAAACCCTACGAAGGGCGCCCTTTGGTTCTTTCAGACCATAATACTAGGTTATATCCCTTCAGAGCTGCTCTTGAGAGAGTTTACAAAGTACGAGGGACTCCAATGCCAAAAAATTTCGGTCTTCATTCAACACGGCATTTTTTTGGCATGTACAGTCTCAATTATCTTCCTATCCAGTTAGAAAATGGAAATATTAAACATGGGCTGAATGAGCACACTGTCCAAAGATTAATGGGACATTCATCTATCGAATCAACTCTAGTTTATGCTGTGCCTGACATAGAGAAGGTCAGGACTCAAGCTGAGGATGCAATGAGATTACTCACATCCAACATTGTAAATTCCACGGATATGAAAATGCTAGCCGAGTCCTTTGGCGCTAATTTTTAGGTGTGTTAATTATGTTAGATGATAAGAATCTCAGAGACATTGGGCAGTCAATCTCAGAAGACCTTCATGCCTTCTCATATCTTAAGGGTGTAGCACGTAACTACGACCCCAGAAAATGGTTCGCCTATCAATTAAGCTTGGTTCCAATTGAGTGGAATGAATCACTTGTTACAAAAATCCTTGAAACAATCTCGGATGCAAGAGCGTGGCAGGATAATTTTGATAGTATCTTTCCATCCATAATGCATTTGGCTGTTGATAGTAAAGCCAAGGGAACCGTTCGCTTCATTTTTTTTGCTCTGCTGGCTAATGCTGCGCAGTCCGGATGCAAACTTCCCGCTGAAATCCGTTGGGGAGACGCAAAGATTCATAATGAGCTATTAGGAAATGGGACATGGCTTCACTATTTTCCTAGAATTGCTATAGACTTAATTGCTGAATCACAACGCCCTGATAAAAAATCAGAACTGAGACCATTTATTAAAAATGAAGTTCTAAAAGGGACAAATTTCAATCATAAAACGTTGACAGCAAATGTCAGCTTTATTGCCCGTTATATGCTCTGCAATGGTATTACCTCATATAAACAAATGACACCTGAGTCGTTTTCTCAGTTTATGATTGAGAGTACTATTGCCATGCCATCAAGCGCAATAGCATGGCGCCAGGTCTGCTATGCATTAGAAGTTGGCAGAGTTCTTCCACATGAGTGGTGTAATGATGTTGAGTTACTTTTTACAAGACGACCTGTAGAATCTCGAATAGCCAAGCTGAATGACCAGAATCTTTTCTCCACTAGAGATGCCCAACACAAAAATGTTGAATACAAAGAGGTATGTCGCAGTGAGGAAATAAAGTTATTAGGCGAAGTCTGCCATAACTCGACCGTCCAACGTGTACTAATCCCTATTGTAAACAAAGGCATTGTTGAATTTGGAGATATTACTATAAATAAAAGCACCACTGAATATGCTCCAAACAACATCGAGGATGGTCTATGGAAACGAGCTCAACTAGCATTCTGTAATGTCGCTCATATTGAGAAAAACACATCAAAAGATCGAGCAAGAGCACTACAATATCTGAATTCGTATTTATATTCTTATTTACCAAAATTTTTTGAAAAAAATGAAACCTGTTTATTTGAATATCCTAACACCCCGAGTAAGTTTATAGGTTCTGTGTTTTTTCTCGTGGATCCCGTTATAGACTATCAATATAAAAAAACCGCTGAAGCCAGCGGAAAAGATGTTATATATCCTGTTTCACTTTTCGATTTCATTGACGCTTTAGTACAAGATAATAGCAGGGATGATGATACGGATTTTAATGAGCGAAACACGATAAGAGAAGCTCTTGCAACATTAAGGCGATTTTTTCAAACAATAATTGACGAATATCATGAAATCGATGGATATAATCTAAAGTCTAATCCTATCCGTTCATTTCGAAACGTAGGATATAAAGCCAGAAGCAAAAGCAGCAAAGATATATTTCATTTGGGATATTGGGTTATATTTCGTATTTTTTTGAAGGAGCTAGCAAAAACGCTTTTGATTATTTCCGCTAAAAGAGCACGTAAACATCTAGAAAATGATGAGTCAGAATACGTTGATGTTTTGAAGTTAGAATTAAATAAAATCCATAAAATTCCATATTTTGAACATTTACAGAACACTATAGACAGTGACTCAAACTCTATATTCATACCAGCGACTATTACGCTAGGTGGTATGGAGTTTGATATTGGAACCATTGAATACCCAAGCAATAGTAAAGGCATAACGAAAAAAATTAAAATGGGTAAATCGCTTACTATGGTTCCGTTAGCTAACTATCACCATGTTATGATCTTGGTTATAGCTGCTTATGCAGGCCAACGAGCCTCTAACGCTGCATACCTATGTGCTGATACATTTGATTCTGACTATACACCTCCCATCAATGGAATGATCAGTGAAAGACTAGTGCCACTCCGCATTCGAACCGATAAGGTCAAACCAACAGGCCTTGATAGTATGATATCGGAAGAAATTATGGTCATGTTGCGTTTTGCCAGAACACTTAGACAGCTTTACTCAGAGGAGGCATATACACAACCGATCCCATATCAGGATAATGAGCAGTCCAAGAACGGAAAATTCCGCCCTCTGCTACAGTCAACATCAAAAAACTCAGATTATCATTTTTCTATATCTCCCTATATTAAAATGTTTGAGGATTGGCTAACAAAAACTGGAATACCATTTGTCAGCAAACTCAGTTACGCACCAATAAATGCAACGATTAGAAGCCTAGATCACGCAAAAAAACATGGTTCAATAATCAATGCACCTTCTTATTTAATAAAATATAGTAATGAGTCAGAACCACATCCGTTCACACCAATCGTCCAGAAAACCGCAATAACTATACATAGTCTGCGAACACAACTTGTAACCGTAATTCATGCCGCAACTGGAGATAGTGAGGCGGTAAGGATGTTTACAGGACAGAGTGATGGCACCATTAATTTTTATACCAAACTTGACATTGAAACAGATAAGGTTCTGGCTCCAATTCGAGAAAAATACAGAATAGCATCTGTAACTGAGTCAGTTGTTCGTGAAGAAGATCTCATTAATGCGGTTACTCGACTCGATGGTAATGCATCACCATTTTTTGCAGGCTCTGAGGTGGGGCTGAATGCACTCAAAGAGTCCGGTGGCCGTGGTTTGGCTCTCAACTACACTCACATTTGTCCGCATGACAACCAGTGCCCAGAAGAAGTAATTAACACACATGGTAGAATGAACTGTCATGAATGTTCACGAGCATGTATTACCGAGCATCACAAAGTGGCAATTTCGGCTGTAATAAGACGCAATCTAGATGAGATAAATGATGCTTCTGCAATGCTAAAGAATTCAACTAATCAAGCAGAACAAGATACGCTAAGAATACAGTTAACAAATAGTTTATATAAAGCATCGTGTTGGTTTGTTAGATTACGGCATATAGAGGACAATCCAGGCTCATTCATGATATTAGGAGCTAAAAATATCGAACAATTTAGGATAATCCCCAGTGACGATATATCCAATAAACTATTTGCACGACTACAGGAGACCAATGGAGCACCCTCAATGCAGAGTAATTATTTACAACGCATGGCCTCCATGATCGCAGGTAAAATTCAGGTAATGGCTATGCGAGAGACATTACCTAGTTTTGATAATATGCAGAATTATGACCCTGTGAGGTTTGTAGTACAAAACTTGACCTTATTAGCTGAGTTAAAAAATACGACGCCAGAAAAGCTCCTAGATTTGTGTATGGAACAGAAAACCTTAGATATAAACCTGCTAGAGGAACTCAAAATTGTTTGAGCGAATGAAATATAGTCCAATGCTAATAGAGAAAGAGCGAAAGGTTCAGACTCGAAAAGATCGCATTGAGAAAATATTGAGAAGCCTCGATTGCGATCTCTACCCCACCCTAACCGCCCTCACAGAGGCAATAGCTAGAAGATATAACGAGATTTACTCAACTCAGGATATCTCATCAGAGATCCACCCTAGAAGAGATTTATTAAGTGGCTCCACATTAAGACGAAAAAACAGTCCTTACCGAACGCTAGTCGCATCATTTTATAAAACGGAGGAGCGAATAAAAATCCAACTACGCTCTAAGGAGGCACAACTCGCCGAGGAAAACTTAATCTTACGCAGCGAGTTAGCAGCAATGCGCAGTGAATCCCAAAATCTAAAAGCTGCTCTAGAAAATGCTCATCAAGAAATAGAGCGACAACGATTAAATAGCATAACCTCACGCACGGCATCGGGAGTAACACCAAAATATTCTGATGCTGAGATCATGGCTTATAAAGCCATTCTGTTATTGTTTGAAGCAGGCCGCTCATCCTCCGGTTTCGAGATAAAAAATGACTCAATCACCCAAATTTCTCTCCGTGGAGATATCACTGTAGTGGATGAATCAAGATGTCCTTTGTTTTTTAGCTGGTATAGAGGAAAATCAAGATGAAGCCATATATTTAATACAGCTCCCATGTAATAACAATATCACGTTACCCATAAGCAAGGTGATTTAATTACCACGTTAAAATAAATCACCTTCATCATCAACTAAGTGATCACCACTTTCTAGATAGGTCATCAAAATGGCTATCTATTCTAGCCTTGTTCATTAACTCTTTTTTCTCCTGCTCATTCAAACTAACCAAGTTATGAGAAAACTCATTAAAAAACAGCACAGGCTTAAATAAATATTGTGTTGAGTCAAGAAATTCATGATTCACTCGCATCGAGAGATACTCAAGTTTATCAATGAACCTATTGTAAACCCAGCCACTTCTATGGCCTTTATTCCTGGCAGCCTCTGCAAGAACCTCTATCTCTCGCGTCAAGAATGAGTTAACCAGCTCAGCCTGGGCAGGAGCATTTGCACACAATGTTTTAAATGAATTAACCCACCACCGTTTAAATGGAATAGAGGAAAATGCACAACTACCGCCAAGCCAGGGTGACCGATATCCAATATCTAATCTACGAGTCGCCTCGTTTGAAGACAAAGGGAAAAATTTTTCAATACTATCGAGCCGTGAGCTGAGCCTGAAGCCAGCTGTCCCCTCTGCTTCGTATACCTCACCAGTGTTGTAGCTGCCGATATGGTGGTATAGAACCGTACCAAAGGGGGCACTGCGTTGGTCTTCTACTAACTGGTATAAAGCAAAAGACCTACAATCTCCCAGATCCCACCCAACCTTTAAATCTTCACACAGGCTAGCATTGGTAGAAAACGTACTATTGAATTCATTTATGATTTCGGAATACGTATCCATATGTCCCCCTACCTTAACTCACGTAATTAGTTATCATAAGCCTGCCTTGACCTTGATGGTAACCTTGCACTGGTCATCCTTAATCCCATAACCAGTACATCCCCAAAAGTCACCATACTGACCATTACGGATTTTCATTGGTCGTCCGCACTCAGGGCATATTTTAATTTTGCAACCACAAAGAGAATTATTGCAAACACTCTCATTCCTTGTATCAATTGATGGTGAGTGGCATTTTTCACACACTCTAGCCTTTCCTACAGGACAGCCAAAACCTGTGCTACAAGCATAGAAATCACTATACGGCCCCTTAACCAACTTTAGATAGCCATCTGTACAGTATGGGCACTTGAACCTTTTTTTTGATTCCTCACTGAATGCTTTTGAAACAACATTTATCTTGTATTTTGGCGAGAGTAACTCCGTCACAAAATCGGATGGTGCTGTAGGATTGGCAATAATATATACTTTCTTCCTTGCTCGGGTAATGCCCACATACAGGAGACGCCTTTCCTCAGAATGAGGATATGGGTCTAGAGATGGCAGCAGGGATTCAACTATAAGGTTGTCTTTATTTTCATTAGGGAATCCCATCTTTCCTTGAAAGAAGCCGATTAAAATTACATAGTCTGCCTCTAACCCCTTAGATTTATGGAAACTCCAGAAGTTAACATTACGCAAAGTATTAGTCTGTTTTAATGCACTCTTAGCCTCATTTAAAAGATAGTTATAACGAGCAATAACGGCGATGCTTCCAGTCGCATCATTTTCTCTAATCTTTTGAACAACCTCAGCGACTCTTTTATTCAAACCTCCTTTTTCTGGGGATTTGTCATCAAGCAGATAAATCTGTGAATCCTCAACCACAGTATGCGTTTCTATATACTTTTTATACTGTTCAGGATTTTCCATAATGAACTGACCAGCAGTATCAGCAATACTATTGTTATAGCGGAAGGTCTTTTGTAGCTTAGTAAGCGTGTAGCTACCAACGATTTCACCAAAGCGAGTTGTTAGCTCTAACTTTCCACCATTAAATCTATAAATTGACTGCCAATCATCACCAACGACAGTTAGTGATGGCTGTGGCCCATTTTTAATGATGGTCTGAATGAACTCCATTCGAGCTGTTGATATATCCTGGAACTCATCAACCAGTATGTATCGCCATTCAGGAATATATTTGCCAGCATTCACCTCCTGAATCGCTCTGATTATCATGTCATCAAAGTCAATTGCATTCTGTTCTCTGAGCTCACTGATATATGCATGATGAAGCAAATCCAAGATTTCTGAGAGCTTCTTGGAATGATGCACTCCAGTAGCATCGAACCTACTCTGTATGGACTCTTTCGTGAGGCGTTCAACTCGAATGGATTGGAGGGCTTTTGTCAAAAGTTCACCCCAGCCTGTGATATGACCCATATCACGCAGCTTGCTGAACAATTCATCAGGAGATAATGGATTAAGAATGACACCATTATCAAACAGCTTTTTCTTGAGGTTTTCCAGTAAGACACCTTCTATCCATTCATAATGGAATGTCTCAATTAAAACTGTTTCACATTCATTATGCAGCATTCTTTTATTATTAATGGACTGATTATAAGAAACACGATCTATATCTGGCCTGGTTCTTCCATGACGGTCTATACCGAAATGCTCAATATAAAGTTCAGGTTCTATGATTTTAAAGTCTGGGCGATAGTCAAAACCAATATCAATGCGCCGTTTGGTCACATATGGAGACTCATACTTATACTCAACACCATTCTCATAAAGGAAATTTGCTATAAGGAGTTCCTGGTAACCCTTAACGAGATCACTGTTGAGGGTTCTGAATTCGTTGTCCCTGATATACGCTTCATATTCTGATTTTGACTTAAAATCAAAAGGGTTAACGGGTTCTGGGAACATGTTTATAAAGTCATAAATCCTATCGATATCTGATGATAAATACTCTTCAAGCCATGAGGTGACCCATAGTTTTAGCTTTACGTCATCCTCAGTAAAAATAGATATGTTGGTATCAACGTTTGAATTACGTAGAATCATCCTGCCTAACGCATGGAAAGTAGCAATCTCTGGAGTCGATTCTAGCTCAATATTAGACTTTTTAGCTTTATCTGCGAGGCGTTCACGTAGTTCGTTTGCAGCGGCATTGTTATATGCAAGAACCAAGATCTCCGATGGCTTCGCTAATCCTCGGTCTATCAAATCGAGGGTCTTAGCAACCATTACAGATGTTTTTCCAGTACCAGCTGCTGCAAGCACCATATTCCTATCATTGGAGCGTAATACGCCCAAACGCTGCTCATTAGTTAATGGATTTGATTCTACTACATCAAAGAACTCTTTTCTTTTTATAAGTTGATACTCTTCGTGCTGTTCGCGTATGTAGTCAATATTAAGAGGATGATATGATATTAGATTTTTTACCTTCTCTATTAGTTCAGGATTTAAATATATTTCCCATTGTTCGCTCTGGGCCTCATAGTCGCGGCTCAATGACATACATATCTGAGCAAGATTACTCACCCAGGAATCTCTTGGGTACTCATCAAAAGCAAGACTATAAAACTCGGTAACTTTCTGCTCTATTGTTGTTGTAATATGCTTTGCTATTAAATAGTTTAGCGACTCAACGAAGCTATCTGAATCAGTACATCTAATAAATTTGTGTTTTTTAGTCTTACCTCCAATTTTATAGGTAAGTATCCCGCCTAGAAATTTTCGTTCAAAAGTTGCAAAACTTCTGAAGTCGGATGCAGAGTCATTTTCTAAAATAGTATCTTTTTTTGAGGATACTAAATTATCTCCCTGCACAACAATAGTATCTGAGCCAAGGATTTTCCCAATAAAATTAAATGATAGCTTGGCTATGGAATCATTCATTAACAACTCTCTAATTAATGCGTGATGTGACTGATTTCCTAGCCCACAAGTTGTGGAGCCAAATGAGTGATATCGTAACAGATTACAGGAGTAGTTTGGTCACAAACCTATGAGTAGAGAAAACTAGATGAGAGGGCGATCACACGGAGCTGCATCTAAGTTGTGGTTTGGGCTTGTGAAGCCAACTGGCTGCACACCAGGCGTTGTTTGACCTCAAGAGCATGTGACATTGCGTACAAGCCCCATGGGACTGGCAACAATGTAGCACTCCATGCGGCCACGTTGGCGACAAGCGGGAAAGCAGCTGGCTAGAGTCATGGTTGTATACAAGTTGATAGGGTTTGGTATGCCTGTTCTCAAGCCAGTGAATAAAGGGGGCAACGGATTGGGTAAGGGTGATCTGACTTCGATTTTGATAAACAACGTTGAGTTGTATTCGGTTCTTACTAGTGGTTTGATATGTGTATCAATTAGCTCATGTATTCTAAACTCATCTTCATTATGGAGCACACAAATGGCATCACCGTCAATAGAGGTTTTCCCCGTAGGTAACGGAGATATGACCTTAATCACCACTAAAAATAACAAAAAGATTTTGATTGACTGCTATCGAAGAGCAGGTAAAGAGTACGATTACCTAGAAGATCGTCTGAGAGAGCGCCTGAACACTGACGAAGATGGCCGCCTCTATGTGGACGTGTTTGTTCTTACCCACCCTGATGCAGACCACATAACCGGATTTGACACCATGTTCCATACTGGTGTTCCAGATGGCTGGAGTGATAAGTCCAATAAAATTTTCATCAACGAAATTTGGTCATCACCTCGTGTATTCCGCCGAGCGACAGCAAAAGGGGCAGATGGCAACAACCCTCTTTGTGATGATGCCCGAGTATTCAATACAGAAGCTAAGCGTCGAGTTCAACTCTATCGGGATAGCAAGCACATTGGCGATGCTGGCAATCGTATTATCATCCTTTCTTCAGATGAAGATGGCAAAACAGATGATATCCAGCCCATTGTTGCCGATCTTTATACATTGTTCGGTGATATGTCCGGTATAGATGACAACTCTCTTAATGCTTTCTTGCTTGCTCCTGCCGATAAACAGGAGGTTGCCGAAGACGAAGAAGAGCTTACAAAGAACAATTCCAGCGCAATCATCCGCTTTGACTTGACTAATACTATCTACAATGACGAACTTGCTTGCAATATCACCCACACGCACTCAGTTCTCATCGGCGGCGATGCAGAAGTTAAGTGCTGGGAAGTTCTTCATGACAAGCTGAAGGCTACGGGTCAACTTGATGAGCTTGCCTATGATGTTCTTCTGGCTCCACACCACTGCTCTTGGCGCTCACTCTCTAATGACAGCGAATCGCAATGCGAAGATCCTCAACTGAATGAGTCCGCCCATGCTGCCTTGAGCTTCGCAAACCCAAGCGCATTAATTCTATGTAGCAGCCAAGAATTTGGTGAAAAGACACCTCCATCACAACGTGCTAGGGATGAATACGAAAAAATTCTCAAGGACAAAAAAGGAGGCGAGTTTTTGGCCGTAGTGGAGCAAGGTGAGGATGCTGATGGCAATCCGAATTCACTCATGATCACTTTCACTGAAGGCAAGCCAAAGAAAACAAAAAAAACACAAAAGCGTGACTTCTCGACGGTTGCTAACCCCGCAGCGGTTTCTAAGAGCGGAAAAAGTACGTATGCCTAATGTTCAGCTGACCTCAATTGAGGTACTAAGCGAGTACCTTTCTGACAGGTATTCGGCTGAGCGACTATCTGAAGGAGAGTTGCGGGGCTTGGGGATTACCTCAAGCCCCTATGCAGCCAGTTGGCGTATCCAAACTGACATCAGGCACCCAGACTGTGGTAATGAGATTCAATTGATTGTTGCGGCTATACCTACTTTTCCCTTCCGTGTTCCGCACATCTATACTCACCCCATACTGGAAGTCTTAAAGTACCCTCATGTTGAAGAGGAAGGTAGGCTTTGTGTATGGGGGGATGAGGTTTCCTTTGACCCGCAAGACATTGCTTATGTTGAACACCTAATCAACGACAGTCACTCTTTGGTAGAAAAAACAATCTCAGGTGAACTCGATGAGGACTTCTACACTGGTTTGTTAAGTTACTGGGCTCGTTCTTATACCCCCTCACCAAAGGAACAGAAGGCTACCAGTTTATGTAACGTCAAGATCCTTACATCTCGACAGATTCATGTAGCTTATGACAGCACCAAAGGAGTCATATTTGCTGACACCAAAGATGAGCTCAATGCTTGGCTGAAAAATATTGGCCTCAAGCCGAGCCACAAACACTGTTCTACCACACTCCTTATTAATCTGACTGAAGCTTGGCGGCCATCGGAATATCCAACGACACTTGGTAATATTTTGTCGATACTGGAAGCCCAATGTGTCAATCACGACCAAGCGTTAGCTGCAATCGCATGTATCTTGGGTTCTAGTCTCAATAATCATGCATTCTTAGTACAAACCAATACAGTCAACGGTGCAATTATTACTGCGATGAGGTGCGTGGGTGGCATTAGTACAAGAGGTCATGCCGGACAAGAAAATCTGCCCAAAGCAAAAGCTGGAAATGGTTTTAGAGATAACCGTATCCCTTTACAATACCTAAAAGCTAGATGTTCGCAAATTGCTATCCGTGGAATAGACGTAGAACGCAGAGACCCATCATGGGTTCTAGGTAGAGACTCGAACCCATGCCTCCCAATAACCAGTGGAACTACTATTGGTATTATCGGGCTTGGCTCTGTAGGTTCAAGTCTTATCCCTCTACTTATTAAAGCTGGGTTCAGTCAGTTTGTTTTATGTGATGGTGACTCACTTGAAGCTGCAAATGTCGGCAGACACCTTCTTGGCATGAACTACATAGGCACCAATAAGGCGGAAGCTTGCAAAAGTTATATTCAGAAGAACTACCCATGGGTAAATGTTTTGTATGCAGGGTGTCGTAAATGGTTTGACGACGAGAAAGCTATAGAAGCACTTACAACAAAATGTGATTTGGTCATAAGTGCAACAGCAGAATGGGCATCAGATAAAGCCATACAGGAAATGATAGAAAATGACAGACTATTATGTAGTGTTGTCTTCTGTTTTACCGAAGCACATGCTGTAGCTACCCATTGCTATGTAAATATGGCCGGTAGCTTTAGCTATGGGTCTCTATTTGATAACACAGGGAAACTCCAAGAAAGCTGCGCCAAGTTTGACCATCAAACCACAAAGAAAACACATTTTTGTGGTGGCGTATTCCAGCCATACGGCGGTGTAGAACTTAGCTTCGGGCATAGCATGATAGCTGAAACTGTCACTGAGCTTGCTTGTGAAGGCATTTATAAAGATTGCTATCGTGTATGGGTAGGGAGCCGAAAGCTTCTGCAATCAGTAGATGGCACATGGAATCCAGGTTGGGAAGAAAAGTATGGAGAGATTGGCGATGGCTCTAGAATCCTCAGCGTTATCTAGTCAGGCTGCGTCTGTTGAGTTCACATCCCTCTCTTTACATGGGCTATCAGTGAATTTTTCGGAAAACGCGATCAACCAATTATACCAGCACAAACAAACTGGTACAAAAGATGAAGCAGGTGGTTTTCTGTTTGGAGAAATCGATTCCGGTGTGGTGACGGTCTTATCTGTATCCTCCCCCAGCAGCGCTGACAAGAGGTCTCGCTTTGGCTTTTCATGGAATAAGCGAGAAGCCAACAAAACAATACAGGAGAGATTCAAAATGGGATTACACTACCTCGGTGATTGGCATACTCACCCTTGTTGTAATCCAACCCCTTCTTGGGATGACACCCAATCGATCCGAAGTACCTTTCTAGAATCTGAACATCAGCTTAATTATTTCATCATGCTGATTCTTGGAACTGCGGGGATCGAACAAAGTTATGTCGCTTTAACCGACGGTAAAAAGGAATATCGATTTAATGCAAAATGAAATTATACAAGAGCAGCTAAACACCAGAAAAGAGCTGCCCATACAACCGAAAGCCTACACAAAAAGAGATTTTTTCTGTGCTATCGCTGTTGGCATCTATCTTCTTTTGCTACTAATGCCTTCCATTGGGTACTGGTACATGGTCACAACTAATGCCCCCCCTCCTTGGGTTGTGTCGATTAAGCAAGTTATCGAGTGCGTGTTGGTAGCAGTTAGTGGGGGCGTACTGTATTGCTTGCGGGCGGTGTATTTGAATTATAGTGTCAGAAAGCAATGGGATGAGGTCTGGGTTGTTTGGTATTTATTCCGACCATTTGCTTCAGGCCTGATGGGTTTCGCCACTTATTTGATTATCTCTGCTGGTCTTGTAGCTGTAGGTTCGCCTTCAGCTGAGCATCCAGAGAAATTACTATATGTCCTATCATTTTTTGCAGGTCTGAATGTAGATGGATTTTTGAAAAAATTTGAGGGACAGGTGTCCAGTTCAGTAAAGGTTAAGGAAAGCAGACAAACACAAGGTTCGTAACCTTCAGCCAAACGTTGCTTGATCTTAAACCTCTTGCCGCCCACCACCCAGGGTGCGGTAAAGCTCTATCGTTCACGGCAAGTAATGACGATTGCAGCTGATGTCGCTATCGCTGCAACCTTCCTTTCTCCCGTCCCCTACGCAACTCGAAGCTCAAGACCAAGCGTATGACCCAATGAACCCTGTTGTTCGGCATACCAGAGAATATATGTGGTATTTATGATGTCTATGAAACATTTATTCTTTCCGACATGATATGTGCATCGTCACTTAGGAGCGCATTCATATGGGAAGAACATCGTTTGTCATCAATCCTGAAAGGCTGAAGGGTCTGCGCGTTGAATCAGGCCTGACCCAAGAAGTGTTGATGAGTAAGGCTTACAAGATTTTGGGACGCTCTCCAGAGGCCGCTCCAAAAACCCTCATTGGTCATTACCAACGAGTAGAAAAGAACGGACATACCAGCAAGGCTTTGGCAATTGCTCTAGCTCAAGTGCTTGAAACAACCGTAGAGGTATTACAAGGAAAAGATACTCCTGAGTCTTATCACTATATAGATAAATTAGTCAAACAACTAAAAGCACAGCTGGAACTCGGCAATAACCTAGCGCTTAACACTGAGTTCTCTGAGTGGCAAAGACAATATAATAGTGAATGTCCCGATATAGACGAAGACATCCATGGTTATGCAAAAGATCTTGGCATCAAAATAGAACTGGCTCAATTGATTGGACAACCTGACGAGTTAATAAAACTTCGAGATATTACAGGTTGGAGTAGCGAGCAAATTCTAAATCCTGCTAATGTACATGGTCACTGGTTTATCCGTAAGACTGTAATGGACTCAATAAGTACAAGTTTGGAGTATGGCCTTAGTGAGATTATGTGGGAGGTACAAGATGTCATCAAGAAGGTGAGTCATTACTATACAGAGGATATGCATATCAGCATTAAGCATGCATATCCCTGGATACATGTAGATCTTATCCACCCCAGAATGAGTGACTTCCATAAAACCACTTTCATTTTTTCAAGGACGTTACCTAAGCCTGATGGATTAAAATGGGTGTCACCTAGTGAAGCAGATAAATGGATGTTGTCTGAGCTAGACCGAATAGCATTTGATGAAGCAAATTTTGTAACCTTAAATGATGATTTTAATTATCCATCAGACATAACAAATTTAAGACTGAAAATCATTGAGATAACTGATCATGCTAAGAGCAGGATTGCATATTCCGAAGGTTGGTTTACTGACCAAGAAGATTCGGTATTTAACAGGTTTATAGTTAGTGGTAGATCTCATGCCTGGATAGTTAATAAGCTTACTAGTGGTCTAGCAGAGGGATTGCGTACTCATCTTCATCAACTACCTGAGGTCTCATGGAAGGTCAGTGCGAATAATGGAAGAATTAATTTAACCTGTGACACGTGGAGGTTATCTGCGGAAAAACGTAGAAAACTTGGCTTTTACAATCTAAGTTACACTATTTCGTTAGTTGAACTAATGCCTGATGGTAGCTATCGAGCTGCACCGTGGTCTAAAAAAGGCATAGAAGATGCAGCTAATGATATAACAAGACAATTACAGTGGGTATGGGCATCAGAAGATTTTGCTTCTGATGATGAGCAGATAATCCTTCACTTTCAGGAAATAACCAAGTTTGGAGAAACAGTTGTAGATTTAACTAACTCATCCTCGCTGGAGGAATCATGAAATATTCAGCTTCTAAAGAAATAAATGATATTGTGCGGGAATATATCAGACGAAACTGGAGATACAAACGAGGTAAAAAACATGGCCTGCTATATCCACCAAACTGTGGTTTATTTATCGTAGTACCTGGCTCCCCTAGTGATAGCCTTGCTGGGTTCATTTTTAGTCAAGAGATAAGGAGACTAGAAAGGCGTGTACAGATCTAGTTATCACCTGACACCGATCTTAAACCGGTGTCTTGTTTACGCTACTTTCGTGCGCCCTTCCTTTGGC
>NZ_CAWMFQ010000080.1:0-640 GCF_963866995.1 Aeromonas sp. ZOR0002
CGCCCGAAACAGGTTGGCCAGCGTGAATAACATCGCCAGTTGGTTATCGTTTTTCAGCAACCCCTTGTATCTGGCTTTCACGAAGCCGAACTGTCGCTTGATGATGCGAAACGGGTGCTCCACCTTGGCCCGGATGCTGGCTTTCATGTATTCGATGTTGATGGCCGTTTTGTTCTTGCGTGGATGCTGTTTCAAGGTTCTTACCTTGCCGGGGCGCTCGGCGATCAGCCAGTCCACATCCACCTCGGCCAGCTCCTCGCGCTGTGGCGCCCCTTGGTAGCCGGCATCGGCTGAGACAAATTGCTCCTCTCCATGCAGCAGATTACCCAGCTGATTGAGGTCATGCTCGTTGGCCGCGGTGGTGACTAGGCTGTGGGTCAGGCCACTCTTGGCATCGACACCAATGTGGGCCTTCATGCCAAAGTGCCACTGATTGCCTTTCTTGGTCTGATGCATCTGCGGATCGCGTTGCTGCTCTTTGTTCTTGGTCGAGCTGGGTACCTCAATGATGGTGGCATCGACCAAGGTGCCTTGAGTCATCATGACGCCTGCTTCGGCCAGCCAGCGATTGATGGTCTTGAACAATTGGCGGGCCAGTTGATGCTGCTCCAGCAGGTGGCGGAAATTCATGATGGTGGTG
>NZ_CAWMFQ010000081.1:0-259 GCF_963866995.1 Aeromonas sp. ZOR0002
CTGCCTCTACTGCCTCTACTGCCTCTACTGCCTCTACTGCCTTACTTTGCATGTGAGGGATGATTTTTTAATAGTCTCTATATTAAGTCTCTATCTCTGCCTGAACGACAGCGGTTCGTGTTACATAGCCCAGAGTGGGGCAATGTCATTGTTCATCTGGCGTATTAAGCAGGCCGTGAGTCATGGCGTGTGGCTGTTATAGTACCGTTGAGGGCTTGTTTCTGTGGATAAGTTTGTATAAAAGCTGTGCTTGGATATG
>NZ_CAWMFQ010000082.1:0-12477 GCF_963866995.1 Aeromonas sp. ZOR0002
ACCGCCGCCCTGGTCGGTTTGTGGGGAAGCAGTCTCGTCACCGGCGGCGGGCGATGCCTCCTGAAGCCGCTCGAACGCGGACTCCCTGTCCTCCTGGGTGTCGTATCTGCCGTAGAGCAATGAGCCCTGAATAAGCGCCTGACGCTCGGCCGCGCTCAGGGGGCCGATGCGGCTGGCCGGGGGCGCGATGAAGGCGCGCTCCACCACGCTGGGCCGCCCCTTCTCGTCGAGCAGGGAGATGAGCGCCTCCCCGACCCCCAGTTCAGTGATGGCTCCGGCGGCGTCGAAGGCCGGGTTGGCCCGCAGGGTGTTGGCGGCGATGCGTACCGCCTTCTGATCGCTCGGGGTGAAGGCGCGCAGGGCGTGTTGCACCCGGTTGCCAAGCTGCCCCAGCACGCTGTCGGGGATGTCGGCCGGGCTCTGGGTCACGAAATAGACGCCCACCCCTTTGGAGCGGATGAGGCGCACCACCAGCTCAATTTTCTCCAGCAGTGCCCTGGGCGCATCCTTGAACAGCAGGTGGGCCTCGTCGAAGAAGAACACCAGCACGGGCTTTTCCGGATCCCCTATCTCGGGCAACTGTTCGAACAGCTCGGAGAGCAGCCAGAGCAGGAAGCAGGCATAGAGGCGGCTGGACTGGGTGAGCTTGCCGGCGGCCAGCACATTGACATGGCCGTGGCCCGCCTCGTCGGTCTGCATCAGATCCTGGATGTCCAGCATGGGCTCGCCGAAGAAGTGATCGCCGCCCGCGCTCTCCAGGGTGAGGAGGTTGCGCAGGATGGCGCCGATGGAGGCGGTCGACACATTGCCGTAGCGGGTGGTGAGGGTCTTGGCGTGCTCTCCCGCAAACTGCACCATGGCCCGCAGGTCTTTCAGATCGAGCAGCAGCAACCCCTCGTCGTCCGCCACCTTGAACACCAGCTCCAGCACCCCGCTCTGGGTGTCGTTGAGGCCGAGCAGGCGTGCAAGCAGCAGGGGCCCCATGTCGGAGACGGTGGCCCGCACCGGGTGGCCCTCTTCGGCGAAGAGATCCCAGAACAGGGTGGGGCTGGCGGCAAAGTCGGGTGCCTGAAGGCCGAGCTGGGCCAGACGGGCATCCAGCTTGGCAGAGGGGGTGCCGGCGGCGCCCAGGCCGCTCAGATCCCCCTTCACGTCGGCCAGAAAGACCGGCACGCCGAGGCGGGAAAACCCCTCCGCCAGCACCTGCAGGGTGACTGTCTTGCCGGTGCCGGTGGCCCCGGTGATGAGGCCGTGGCGATTGGCCATGGCGGGGAGCAGGGAGAGGGGGTGGCCATTGGCATGGGCCAGCGTGAGCGGTTCGGCCATGGTGGGCTCCTTGTTTCGAATGGGGGTCGAAAAACAACGGGTTACAAGGAGTGTGGTGGCAGAGGCAGACGATGGCAAGGCACGCCGCCCGAGACAAGGACGGCGTGCTGGCAACCTAGCGGGGGCGGGTCAGCTTGCCCAGTTGTAACAGCAGCAGGGTGAGCAAGGCGCCGGCGGCGGCGCTCAGCACCGCCAGCAGCAGGCTGCCGAGCAGGAAGGGGGGCACCAGGGTGGCAGCCTCCTGCTCCAGCCAGTGCAGGGACCAGGTGAGATGGAAGGGGGCTGGCGTCTCGTTCAGCACCAGGCAACCGGTACGATAGGCGTAGAGGTACATGAAGGGGAGTGTCAGCGGGTTGTTGAACCAGACCGCCAAGAGGGCCAGCGGCAGGTTGAAGCTGAACGCCAGCACCAGGGCTACGGCCACCAGGGAGTGCATGGGCATGGGGATCCAGCTGGCGAACAGCCCGGCCGCCACGGCGCCACAGAGGGCCCGCGTTTCCCCTTGCCAGAGGGCGGGGGTCAGCAGTCGCTCGCCAAAGAGGGCGAACCACTTCTGTTGGCGCAGGGTATCGGGGTCAATCTTGAAGCGGGCCAACCAGCGATTCAGCATGGGCGCGCCACCTTGCGTTTTTGCCACTGGCGCACCGTGCTCAGGCGCCAGCCCGCGCGAACCAGGAGATAGCCGACGAGGGCGCTCAGCAGAGCAAGCACCAGGGAGCCCAGCAAGAGCGGCGGGGCCACCGTCTCGAACACCGACACCAGCCAGGCCCAGGTGAAGGTGATCTCGATGTGCTGGGAGGGTTGCCCCAGCAACTGGCAGCCCACCAGATAGGCGCCATAAAACAGCGGTGGCATGGTCAGGGGGTTGGAGAGCCAGACCAGGGCCACCGAGAGGGGCAGGTTGACCCGGCAGGCGATGGCGCCGCCAGCGGCCAGCAGCATCTGGCAGGGGAGGGGCACCCAGGCCATGAAGAGGCCGACCGCACAGGCACCGGCGGCGGAGCGCCGGTTGAGATGCCAGAGATTGGCGTCCAGCAGCAGCTTGCCAAAGAGTCGCAAGTGCTTGTGTTCCTTGAGGGTCGCCGGGTCGGGTAGCCAGCGCTGTATGATTCGTTTGGGCATGTTCTGAACCTTGCTAAATACTTGCTCCATGGATCTGCGTCTGTTGTCGTTTGCCCTGGGGGCAAGCTCCTCACTGCTTTGGCCATGGCTGCCTTCATGGGAATGGGGTGGCCTGATGCTGCTGCTCGCGCTCCCCCTCGCCGGTGGTCGTTGCTGGCGGCTGCTGTTTCTGCTGCTCGGCATCCTCTGGATGCAGGTGAATTTGCACTACCGGCTTGCCTGGCTGGATCAGCTTGGCAAAAAAACGAGCCACATCATAACCGCACACGTGCAAAGTACGGAGTCTTCGGGAGAGAAAGAGGGGGATAAATTTGCGCGCCTGCTGCTGCGCCTCGACACCCTGGACGATCGCCCCCTCATCGTGCCACCCCTGGTGCGGGTCAATGCCTATCAGGTGTTGCCGCCGTTGCCTGCCGGCAGCCGCGTCACCCTGGTGACCTCTCTCAAGCCGGCCCATGGCCTGGCCAACGAAGCGGGAATGGATGGACGGCGCCTGCTCCTTGGCAAGGGGATCACCGCCACCGGCAACCTGCGCCGGGTCATCGCCCTGGATGCCGTGCCCCCGGGTGTGCGCGATCGCTGGCTGGCGGCGGCGAGTCGCGCCTGGGAGGGGATGGCGCAGGCCCCCCTGCTGGCGGCCCTCACCTTCGGGGAACAGGGGGGGATCACGGATGCCCAGTGGGAACTCTTTCGCGGCAGCGGCCTGACCCACATCATCGCCATCTCGGGCCAGCATATCGCCCTGGTGGCGGTGCTCGGCTGGTGGCTCGGGCGGCTGTTCGGGCTGCGCGGGGCTATCTGCGTGTCACTCCTGTTCGCGGCCACCTACAGCTGGCTGGCGGGGTTTGCGGTGGCCACCGAGCGAGCCCTCATCATGGTGCTGGTGTGGAGCCTGCTGCGCTGGCTAAAGCGGGACTGGCCGAGCCACCGGATCTGGCTGTGGGCCTTCGTGGTGCTGACATTGTGGGACCCTTTCGCCCTCTATTCGGCGGGGTTCTGGCTCTCTTTTCTGGCGGTGGCACTGCTGTTGCTGGCGAGCCTGTTGCACGATCGCCCCGGCCTGGTGCGGCTGCAACTTCTGCTGCTGCTCGGCTTGCTGCCCCTGCAACTGCTGCTGTTCGAGGGGATGGCGCCCCTGGCGTTTCTGCTCAATCTGCTGGCACTGCCGCTGTTCTGCCTTGTCATCATTCCCCTGGCGCTCATCGGCGTGCTGGTGGCGCCCCTCTCCACGTTGCTGGCCCACGGCCTGCTCTGGGTCTCCGCCTTCGGCCTGGAGTGGGTGCTGTGGGGGCTCACGCAGCTGGCGGATCGCCTGCAGCTCTGGTGGCCGGTGCCCGGCTGGCTGATGCCCGCCAGCGCCCTGCTGATCCTGCTGTGGACGGGATGGCACCTGCCGGGAGGGCGCGCCCTGGGGGGGCCGGTGGCGGCGGCCCTGCTGCTCGCCCTCTGGCCTGCTCCCGCTTCCTGGCAAGTGCGGGTGCTGGACGTGGGGCAGGGGCTATCGGTGCTCGTCACCCGGGGGGATCGGGCCATCCTGTTTGATACCGGGGATCGCTACCCAGGGGGCTACAACATGGCGGATGCGGCCATCCTGCCCCTGCTCAACCGGCTCGGCGTCCGGGTGATCGACACCCTGATCATCAGCCACAGAGACAGGGATCACGCGGGCAACCGGCAGGCTCTGCTGCAGAGCATGGCGGTGCGCCGGGAGCTCTCATCCTTTCCCTTTACACCGGCTACCCAGGCCTGCCGCCGAGGTCAGCAGTGGCATTGGCAGGGACTGGATGTGCGGGTGCTCTGGCCCCTGGCAGCCGGGGCGGGGCGCAACAACGACAGTTGCGTGGTGCAGCTGGACGACGGGCGTCATCGGCTGCTGCTGAGCGGTGACATCGAGCGGCAGGCGGAGCGCCGCCTGCTGGCACTGGCGCTGGAGGAGGGTGAGGGCGCGGGGCTGGCCAGCACCCTGCTGGTGAGCCCGCATCATGGCAGTCGCACCTCCTCCACGGCTCCCTTCGTGGCGGCGGTGAAACCTGCCTTCGTGGTGCACAGCGCAGGCTTCATGAACCAGTGGGGCTTTCCCCGCCCCGAGGTGGTGGCGCGATACCAGGGAGCGAGGCAGTGGGTCACGGGGGAGGCGGGCGCCATCCTGATCGAGCCGGGGGACGCGGGGCTCAGGATCCGGGCCGAGCGGGAGCAGGGGCCCTGGTACCGGCGTGGCGGCCCCTGGTGGCAGCCGCAGGTATGGGGAAGGGAGTGAGGATCCAATGAGCCAGCCCGGCAAGGGGCGGCCTTCATTTGTGACCCGGGTTGTAGCCATCGCGCCAGCGGCGCTTGGTGTAGCTCCAAGGTTTGGCTAGAATAGCCCGTCATTTCCCTTATTAACGGCTATTCATGCAACAAGAAACCTCACAAGAGAGCTGGACCGTCTTCAAGCGCCTGCTCGGTTATGTCCGGGATCGCAAGCTGGGTCTGGTGGGCGGCATCATTGGCATGCTGGGTTACGCGGCCGTGGATACCACCTTCGTCTACTCCATCAAACCGCTCATCGATCAGGGGCTCAACGGCAACGACAGCAGCGTGCTCAAGTGGATGCCCTTCTTCGTCCTCGGCATCGTGGCTCTGCGCGGCTGCGCCGCCTTCCTCTCCAACTACTGCATGGCCTGGGTCGGCAACCACGTGGTGATGCGCCTGCAGCAGCAGGTGTTCAGCCACCTGATGGCCATGCCCATGAGCTTCTTCGACCGCCAGAACACCGGCAACCTGCTCTCCAAGGTGACCTATGACGCCGGTCAGGTGTCGTCCGCCGCGAGCTCGACCCTGGTCTCCCTGGTGCGGGAAGGGGCCACTGTCATCGGTCTGCTGGGCCTGATGTTCTGGCACTCCTGGCAGTTGTCGGTGATCTTCCTGGTGGTGGGGCCCCTGGTCGGGATCCTCATCAGCATCATCAGCCGACGTTTTCGCAAGATAAGCCGCCACATCCAGCAGGCGGTGGGTGACATCACCACCTCCACCGAGCAGATGCTCAAGGGGCACAAAGAGGTGCTGATGTTCGGGGGCCAGGAGGTGGAGGACAAGCGCTTCTACCAGGTGAGCAACCGGATGCGCCAGCAGACCATGAAGATGGTCGCCGCCGACGCCATCGGCAGCCCCATCGTCCAGATGGTGGCCTCCGTGGCCCTTGCGGTCTTCCTCTATGTCGCCACCATCGACAGCGTCAAGGCGACCCTGACTGCGGGCACCTTCACCGTCATGGTCACCTCCATGATGATGCTGCTCAAGCCGCTGAAAAGCCTGACCGACGTGAACAACCAGTTCCAGCGCGGCATCACCGCCTGCCAGAGCCTGTTCGGTCTGCTGGACTCCACTCCGGAGCAGGACACCGGCACCCGCACCCTGGAACGTGCCCGAGGTGAAATCGAGTTTCGCAACGTCACCTTCACCTACCCGACCAAGGAGACACCGGCGCTGCGCAACATCAGCTTCAAGGTGGAGGCGGGCAAATCGGTGGCCCTGGTGGGTCGTTCCGGTTCCGGCAAGAGCACCATCGCGAGCCTCCTGACCCGCTTCTATGACATCGAAGAGGGGGAGATTCTGCTGGATGGCGTCAACATCCGCGAATACCGCCTGAGCGAGCTGCGCAAGCAGTACGCCCTGGTCTCCCAGCACGTGCACCTCTTCAACGACTCCGTGGCCAACAACATCGCCTACGCGGCAGAAGAGAAGTACAGCCGCGACGAGATCCAGCAGGCGGCCCGCATCGCCCATGCGGACGACTTCGTCAGCAAGATGCCGGAAGGTTATGACACCGTCATCGGCGAGAACGGCGCCTCCCTCTCCGGCGGCCAGCGCCAGCGCATCGCCATCGCCCGCGCCCTGCTGCGGGACTCCCCGGTGCTGTTGCTGGACGAAGCCACCTCGGCCCTGGACACCGAGTCCGAGCGCCACATCCAGGCGGCCATCGACGAGCTGTGCAAGGCGCGCACTTCCCTCGTGATCGCCCACCGCCTCTCCACCATCGAGAAGGCGGACGAGATCCTGGTGATCGACGAAGGACACATCGTCGAGCGCGGCAACCACCAAACCCTGATGGACATGCATGGTACTTATGCCCAGCTGCGGGCCATTCAGTTTGGTAATACTGCCACGGGTAACCAGGGCTGATGCTGGCCAGACTCTGGTACGGGAACAGCCTCTGGCGCTGGGGGCTGGCCCCCTTCGCCCTGCTGTTTGCCCTGATCAGCGGCGTCCGCCGTCTGGGGTATCGCCGGGGCTGGTTCAGCGCCTATCGGGCTACCCTGCCGGTGGTGGTGGTGGGCAATCTCTCGGTGGGGGGCAACGGCAAGACCCCGGTGGTGGTCTGGCTGGTGGAACAACTCCAGGCCCGGGGCTGGCGCCCAGGCGTGGTCAGCCGCGGCTATGGCGGCAAGGCGCCCCATTACCCCTATCGACTGGATGAGAGCAGCACCCCGGCCGAGGCCGGGGATGAGCCCGTGCTCATCGCAAGACGCTGCGGCTGCCCCGTGGCGGTGGCCCCCAGACGGGCCGATGCGGTGCGGTTGCTGGAGCAAAGCGGTGAGGTGGACATCATCGTGACCGACGACGGCCTGCAGCACTATGCCCTGGCCCGTGACATCGAACTGGTGGTGGTGGACGGTGCGCGCCGCTTTGGCAATGGCTGTCTGCTGCCCATGGGGCCGCTGCGCGAGCCCACGACCCGCCTCAAGCGGGTGGACGCCATCATCTGCAACGGCGGCGACCCCGCCCGTGGCGAGTACGCCATGCGCCTGGTGCCGGATACCCTGCGCCGGGTGTGCGACGATGCGCCTCTCACGGCCCCCCTCTCGGGGCCGGTGGATGCCCTGGCGGGCATCGGTCATCCCCCCCGTTTCTTCGCCACCCTGACCGCCCTTGGTTACGAGCTGGTGCAGAGCGTCGGCTACGGGGATCACCAGGCGTTCGACGCCGCCGAGCTGCTGGCCCGCTTCGGCCAGCGCCCCTTGCTGATGACCGAGAAGGATGCGGTCAAGTGCCGCCCCTTCGCTCCGGACAACTGGTGGTATCTGCCGGTGAGCGCCGAGCTGCCCGATGCCCTGGGGGAGGCGCTGCTGCGCACCCTGGGCCCGCAGCCCGGAAGAGGGGACGGGCACCAGGCGCCCTGACGGGCGCCACCGGATTGGAACAGATGGCCAGCGCCCGGACTCGGGGGCTGGCCCTGCACATTGACATGCCAGGCAAGATCGCCTGTGGGAAATTGTTAAAGGAGTTTCGTTGTGGCACTGGATATTAAACTGCTCGACATCATCGCCTGCCCGGTCTGCAAGGGGAAACTGCACTATCAAGCGCACGCCGAGGGCCCTCAGGAGCTCATCTGCCGCTTCGACAGACTGGCCTATCCCCTGGAGGAGGGGATCCCGGTGCTGCTGGAGAACCGGGCCCGTCACCTGGCGCTGGAAGAGCTGAAGCCATGAGTTTCGTCGTCGTCATTCCTGCCCGTTACGCCTCCACCCGGCTGCCGGGCAAGCCGCTGGCCGACATTCACGGCAAGCCCATGGTGCAGCACGTGGTGGAGAAGGCCCTGCAATCGGGCGCCGATCGGGTGATCGTCGCCACCGATGACGAGCGGGTGCAGCAGGCTCTGGCTCCCTTTGCCGCCGCTGCCGGGTTCGAGGTGTGCATGACCTCACCGGATCACCAGTCCGGCACCGAGCGTCTGGCCGAGGTGTGCCGTCACTACGGCTTTGCCGCCGACACCATCATCGTCAACGTGCAGGGGGACGAGCCCCTCATTCCCCCCATCATCATCCGCCAGGTGGCGGACAACCTGGCCGCGGCCAGCGCGCCGATGGCGACGCTGTCGGTGCCGATCAGGGATGCCGAAGAGGCGTTCAATCCCAATGCCGTCAAGGTGGTGACCGACCGGGAGGGGTATGCCCTCTATTTCAGTCGCGCCAGCATCCCCTGGGATCGGGACCGCTTTGCCCAGAGCCGCGAGCAGATTGGCGATCACTACCAACGCCACATCGGCATCTACGCCTATCGCGCCGGCTTCATCCAGCGTTACGTGGACTGGGCACCGAGCGTGCTCGAGCAGGTCGAAGCCCTGGAGCAGCTACGGGTGCTCTGGTACGGGGAGAAGATCCACGTGGCCCAGGCGCTGCAAGCCCCGCCGGTGGGGGTGGACACCCAGGCCGATCTCGACAAGGTGCGAGCGCTGCTGGCCGGTTGAGGCTGGCGGAACGGCTTTGATGCAACACGGCGCCCCAGGGCGCCGTTTTTTAATTGATTCTTTGTATAATAATTTGATTTAAAACGGATTTTACGAGCAATTTCAAACTTTTCCCGCCCATGGTTTGCCAAATCATCGAGTTTGGTTATGATGCAAGACGCCGTGTTAACCCTAACTGGCATATAACGAGATAAAAAACGGGGTGTTTGGGTGATTAATGTATTCCTGGTCGATGATCATGAGTTGGTGCGTACAGGGATAAGACGCATTTTGGAAGACGTCCGCGGGATCAAGGTGGTGGGCGAGGCGCAGAGCGGGGAAACCGCGGTGGCCTTCTGTCGGCAACATCACCCCGATGTGATCCTGATGGACATGAACATGCCGGGCATCGGCGGCTTGGAAGCGACCCGCAAGATCCTGCGGATCCGCCCCGATGTACGCATCATAGTGCTGACCATTCATTCAGAAAATCCGTTCCCTACCAAGGTGATGCAGGCGGGCGCCGCCGGGTACCTCACCAAGGGGGCCGCGCCGGACGAGATGATCCACGCCATTCGCCTGGTTCACTCCGGTCAGCGCTACATCTCCCCGGAGATCGCCCAGCAGATGGCCCTGAGCCAGTTCGCCTCCGCCGACGAGAACCCCTTCAAGTCCCTCTCCGAGCGGGAGCTGCAGATCATGATGATGATCACCAAGGGGCAGAAGGTGACCGACATCTCCGAGCAGCTCAACCTGAGCCCGAAGACGGTCAACAGCTACCGCTACCGCCTGTTCAGCAAGCTGGGGATCAACGGCGACGTGGAGCTGACCCATCTGGCCATTCGTTATGGCATGCTGGATGCCGACACCCTGTAACGGGGGCGTGTGGACACCAAAGGCGGCACCGGCCGCCTTTTGCTTTTTTCTGGCTGTGGGCAGTATGCTCTCCCCGTCTTTTTGCATTCATCCGTTGAGTCGAGTTGCCTATGACCCTCTCTCCCGAGCCCCATTTTGACAGCAAGGCGTTTCTGAGCGCCGTCACCCACCAGAGCGGTGTCTACCGCATGTACGACAGCGGCGGCACCGTCATCTACGTGGGCAAGGCCAAGGATCTCAAGAAACGGCTCGCCTCCTACTTTCGGACCAATGTCGACAGCATCAAGACCCGCACCCTGGTGCGCCAGATTGCCGATGTGCAGGTAACGGTCACCCATACCGAGACCGAGGCGCTGATCCTCGAGCACAACCTCATCAAGCAGTACCAGCCCCGCTACAACGTGCTGCTGCGGGATGACAAGTCCTACCCCTGGATCATCATCACCGACCATCGGCACCCGCGCATCGGCGTCCATCGCGGCGCCCGCAAGGTGAAGGGGGAGTATTTCGGCCCTTACCCCTCCGGTGGCGCGGTACGCGAGAGCCTGCACCTGATGCAGAAGATCTTCCCGGTGCGCCAGTGCGAGGATGCGGTCTATGCCAACCGTACCCGCCCCTGCCTGCTCTACCAGCTCAAGCGCTGCGCCGGCCCCTGCGTGGCGGGGCTGGTGAGCGAGGCCGAGTATGCCCAGCAGGTGGCGCTGGCCAAGCTGTTCCTCGCGGGCAAGAACCAGCAGGTGATCGGCGAACTGGTGGGCAAGATGGAGTCCGCCAGCGGCGATCTGCGCTTCGAGGAGGCGGCCCGCTACCGGGATCAGATCCAGGCCCTGCGCCGGGTCACCGAGCAGCAGTCGGTGAGCGGCAACGTGCTGGACGAGCTCGACGTGGTGGGGGTGGCCTTCGAGCAGGGGACCGCCTGCATCCACGTGCTCTTCATCCGCCAGGGCAAGGTGCTGGGATCGCGCAGCTACTTCCCGAAAGTGCCGGCCGATACCCCGCTTGACGAGGTGGTGCAATCCTTCCTGCTGCAGTTCTATCTGTCGGGGCAGGGGGGACGGCAGATCCCGAGCGAGGTGCTGCTGGACGTGGCGCTGGAGGATGAGAGCGTCATCGCCGACACCCTGAGCCAGACCGCCGGCTACAAGGTGCGGGTGGTGAGCCGGACGCGCAGCGAACGGGCCCGCTTCATCAAGCTCGCCTCCATCAACGCCCAGACTGCGCTGCGCTCGCGCCTCGCCCACAAGAGCACCATCACCGCCCGTTACGATCAGCTGGAGGAGCTGCTGGAGCTCGAGACCCCCATCGCCCGCATGGAATGTTTCGATATCTCCCACACCATGGGGGAGCGCACCGTGGCCTCCTGCGTGGTGTTCAACCGGGAGGGGCCGCTCTCCTCGGAATACCGCCGCTTCAACATCGACGGTATCACCGGCGGGGATGACTACGCCGCCATGGAGCAGGCGCTGGAGCGCCGCTTTGGCAAGCAGCAGGAGCCGGACAAGGTGCCGGATGTGTTGTTCATCGACGGCGGTCTCGGCCAGTTGCGCCGCGCGGAGGAGATCCTGGCGCGCCAGCTGGAGTTTCTCGGCGGCAAATACCCGCTGCTGGTGGGCATCGCCAAGGGGGTGACCCGCAAGGCGGGGCTGGAGACCCTGATCCTGGGGGACAGCCACGAAGAGCTGCATTTGCCGGCGGACATGCCCGCCTTGCACCTCATCCAGCACATTCGCGACGAATCCCACCGCTTTGCCATCACGGGCCACCGGGCCAGGCGCGCCAAGGCCCGCACCACCAGTACCCTGGAAGAGATTCCCGGGGTGGGGCCGAAACGGCGGCAGGCGCTGCTCAAATACCTGGGTGGCTTGCAGGAGGTGAAAAAAGCCGGGGTGGACGAGCTCGCCAAGGTGCCCGGCATCAGCCAGGAGCTGGCCCAGTCCATTCACGACGCATTGCACTCGCTCTAGCGCTGCCTTTGGTGTGAAGGAGGTCACGCCAGGGGGCATCAGGGCGTGCTGCCTGCGCACAAGAGCCGTGACGCAGGGGGCTCCCAAATGCCATAATGACCGGCATCCTGAGGTTATTGATGGATTAATGGACCAAGGCGGGCGCCAGTTCGGTTGCATCCGCGATCGGCTTGGGGCTACCATGTAGCGGCATACAAGAAGTGGCTGAAAATAATGACAAATATTCCTAACCTGCTGACGTTCTTTCGGATTTTGCTCATCCCCGTCTTCGTCATCCTGTTCTACCTTCCCTATCAGTGGTCCTACATGGCGGCGGCCATCGTCTTTATCCTGGCGGCCGCAACCGACTGGTTTGACGGCTATCTTGCCCGCAAGCTGAACCAGTCCACCGCCTTTGGCGCCTTCCTCGATCCGGTGGCCGACAAGATCATGGTGGCGGCGGCCCTGGTGGTCATCGTCGAGCACTACAACACCGTCTGGGTCACCATCCCCGCCATGACCATGATTGGCCGGGAGATCATCATATCCGCCCTGCGTGAATGGATGGCCGAGCTTGGCAAGCGCTCCTCGGTGGCGGTCAGCTGGATTGGCAAATGGAAGACCATGATCCAGATGGTGTCGCTCACCGGTCTCATCTGGCAGTACGACATCTGGATGGTGTGGCTCGCCTATGTGCTGCTCTACGTGGCCACCGTGCTCACCTTCTGGTCCATGTTCCAGTACATGAAGGCCGCCTGGGGCGATCTCAGCTACCACTCCCGGTTCTAGCCCCGACGGGAAGATGGCCGTTTCTCTGCCACTGGCGCCGAGAAACGGCCATGAGCGCCAAAAGTGTGGGATAAGGGTAAAAAACACCCGAACGATCAGCGTATTAAATGTTTTTGGTTGACTGGGCGGGGAACATCGCTAGAATGCGTTCTCACAGTCAGGCAGTCAGCCAGACCGATGCGGGAATAGCTCAGTTGGTAGAGCACGACCTTGCCA
>NZ_CAWMFQ010000083.1:0-1186 GCF_963866995.1 Aeromonas sp. ZOR0002
TATCAAGCGGCTGCCGTGGCTCAGTGGCGGTCGCTATGGCCTCTCTTCCAAAGAGTTCACCCCCGCCATGTGCGCGGCGGTGTTCGAGGAGCTGGCCTCCGATGCGCCGCGCCCCCGCTTTACCGTGGGGATAGTGGATGATGTGTCGGGCCTCAGTCTGGCCTGGCACCCCATAGGCGATCTGGAGCCCCCTAGTCGGGTGCGGGCGCTCTTCTTCGGTCTTGGCGCCGACGGCACTGTGGGCGCCAACAAGAACAGCATCAAGATCATCGGCGAGCTGGAGGGGTTCCACGCTCAGGGCTACTTCGTCTACGACTCCAAGAAGTCGGGCTCGCGCACCGTCTCCCACCTGCGCTTTGGCCCCGAGCCCATCGACGCCCCCTGGCTTATCGAGCAGGCGAGCTTTATCGGCTGCCACCAGTGGGGCTTTGCCGAATCGGTCGATCTGCTGGAGCACGCCGCCGAAGGGGCGACCCTGCTGCTCAATGCTCCCTATGAGCCTGACCGGGTCTGGGCCGAGCTGCCCGAGCGGCTGCGCGCCCGCATCCGCGCCCTCGATATCCGCCTCTATTGCATCGACGGGGATCGGGTGGCCGAGCGCAACGGCATGGGCAATCGCATCAACACCATCATGCAGACCTGTTTCTTCGCGCTGGCTGGCATCTTGCCGCGGGATGAGGCGATTGAGCTGATCAAGGAGAGCATCGAGAAGAGCTATGCCCGCAAGGGGCCCGAAGTGGTCGAGCGCAACTTCGCGGCGGTGGACGACACCCTGGCCCACATCCATCAGGTGGCCATCCCGGCCGGTGAGGAGCAGATCAGCGACTATCCGCTGCCACTGGCACCGGGTGGCAGCGAATTTGTCCAGCGGGTCACCGGCGAGATGCTGGCGGGGCGCGGCGATCGCATCCCGGTCTCCATGCTGCCGGTGGATGGCACTTACCCCACCGCCACCAGCCGCTTCGAGAAGCGGGATATCGCCCGCGAGATCCCCATCTGGCATTCGGATATCTGTATCCAGTGCGGCAACTGCGTCTTTGTCTGCCCCCACGCGGCGCTGCGGGCCAAGTTCTACCATCAGGACTGGCTGGCGAGCGCCCCCGAGGCAGCGCAGTCGGTGCCCGTTACCGCCAGGGGCTTCCCCGACAGCCGCTACACCTTGCAGCTCTATCCGGAAGATTGCACC
>NZ_CAWMFQ010000084.1:0-514 GCF_963866995.1 Aeromonas sp. ZOR0002
AGTTGCAGCAGTTAATTCAGCAATTCATTGAGCCGCTTTAACAAGCAACCAAACTTAAATTGAAGAGTTTGATCATGGCTCAGATTGAACGCTGGCGGCAGGCCTAACACATGCAAGTCGAGCGGCAGCGGGAAAGTAGCTTGCTACTTTTGCCGGCGAGCGGCGGACGGGTGAGTAATGCCTGGGAAATTGCCCAGTCGAGGGGGATAACAGTTGGAAACGACTGCTAATACCGCATACGCCCTACGGGGGAAAGCAGGGGACCTTCGGGCCTTGCGCGATTGGATATGCCCAGGTGGGATTAGCTAGTTGGTGAGGTAATGGCTCACCAAGGCGACGATCCCTAGCTGGTCTGAGAGGATGATCAGCCACACTGGAACTGAGACACGGTCCAGACTCCTACGGGAGGCAGCAGTGGGGAATATTGCACAATGGGGGAAACCCTGATGCAGCCATGCCGCGTGTGTGAAGAAGGCCTTCGGGTTGTAAAGCACTTTCAGCGAGGAGGAAAGGT
>NZ_CAWMFQ010000085.1:0-215 GCF_963866995.1 Aeromonas sp. ZOR0002
GGGATTTTCAATCCCCTGCTCTACCGACTGAGCTATCTGGGCAAATGGTGCCGGCTACCGGAATCGAACTGGTGACCTACTGATTACAAGTCAGTTGCTCTACCTACTGAGCTAAGCCGGCACACTTCAAACCATTGTGCATGAACACGTTTTTATTTCATGGCACCAAAATATGGTGCCCAGAGACGGAATCGAACCGCCGACACGGGGATTTT
>NZ_CAWMFQ010000086.1:0-4033 GCF_963866995.1 Aeromonas sp. ZOR0002
CTGACCGGCAAGCCGCAACCCGGCATCACCGCCACGGATCTGGTGCTGTCGCTCACCGAATTCCTGCGCCAGCAGAAGGTGGTCGGCGCCTATCTGGAGTTCCGTGGCGAGGGCGCCGCCGCCCTGACGCTGGGCGATCGCGCCACCATCTCCAACATGGCGCCGGAATATGGCGCCACCGCGGCCATGTTCTTCATCGATGGCCAGACCATCGACTACCTCAAACTCACCGGCCGTGACGACGAGCAGGTCAGGCTGGTGGAGACCTACGCCAAGGAGGCGGGCCTCTGGGCCGACGCCTTGGTGGACGCCCAGTACGAGCGCGTGCTGCACTTCGATCTCGCGACCGTGGTGCGCACCCTGGCGGGCCCCTCCAATCCCCACCGTCGCCTGCCGGTCTCCGCCCTGGCGGAGCGCGGAATCGCCGTGGATCTGGACAAGGCTCGCGCCCAGGAGGCGGACGGCCTCTTGCCCGATGGCGCCGTCATCATCGCCGCCATCACCAGTTGCACCAACACAAGCAACCCGCGCAACGTGATTGCCGCAGGCCTTCTGGCCCGCAACGCCAACAGGCTCGGTCTGGTGCGCAAGCCCTGGGTGAAATCCTCCCTGGCCCCCGGCTCCAAGACAGTCGCCTTGTATCTGAAAGAGGCGGGGCTGATGGATGAGCTGGAGCAACTCGGTTTTGGCGTGGTGGCCTTCGCCTGCACCACCTGCAACGGCATGTCCGGCGCGCTGGATCCCGCCATCCAGCAGGAGATCATCGAGCGGGATCTCTACGCCACGGCGGTGCTGTCGGGCAACCGCAACTTCGATGGCCGCATCCACCCCTATGCCAAGCAGGCGTTTCTCGCCTCCCCGCCGCTGGTGGTGGCCTACGCCATCGCCGGCACCATCCGCTTCGACATCGAGAAGGATGTGCTGGGGGTGGTGAACGGCAAGGAAGTGCGCCTCAAAGACATCTGGCCGAGCGACGAGGAGATCGACGCCGTGGTGCGCGCGGCGGTCAAACCGTCCCAGTTCCGTCAGGTCTACATCCCCATGTTCACCATAGAGGAAGACCTGGGCCCGAAAGTGGCGCCCCTGTATGACTGGCGCCCCCAGAGCACCTATATCCGCCGCCCACCCTACTGGGAGGGAGCCCTGGCGGGTGAGCGCACCCTCAAGGGGATGCGGCCGCTGGCGCTGTTGCCGGACAACATCACCACAGACCACCTCTCCCCCTCCAACGCCATACTGCGCAGCAGCGCGGCCGGCGAATACCTGCACAAGATGGGCCTACCGGAGGAGGACTTCAACTCCTATGCGACCCACCGCGGCGATCACCTGACCGCCCAGCGCGCCACCTTCGCCAACCCCCAACTGGTCAACGAGATGGCGGTGGTCAACGGGGCGGTGAAGAAGGGATCCTTGGCCCGGGTCGAGCCGGAAGGCCGGGTCATGCGGATGTGGGAAGCCATCGAAACCTACATGGAGCGCAAGCAGCCGCTCATCATCGTGGCCGGTGCCGACTACGGTCAGGGTTCGTCCCGGGACTGGGCAGCCAAGGGGGTGCGGCTGGCCGGGGTGGAGGTGATCGCGGCGGAAGGCTTCGAGCGCATTCACCGCACAAACCTCATCGGCATGGGGGTGCTGCCGCTCGAGTTCAAACCGGGCACCACCCGCCTCACGCTGGGTCTCGATGGCACCGAGACCTATGACGTGGTGGGGGAGCGCCAGCCGCGCACTGATCTCACCCTGGTGATCCGCCGTCGCAGCGGCGAAGTGATCCAGGTGCCCATGACCTGCCGCCTCGACACCGCCGAGGAGGTCTCGGTCTATGAGGCGGGCGGCGTGCTGCAACGCTTCGCCCAGGATTTCCTGGCGTCGACCGCGCAAAAGGCCGCAAGCTAAATCGCAACCCCGCTCCGCACCTTTGAAAAAGGGGAAGGCATAAAGCACCCTCTCTCTTTGGGAGAGGGTTGGGTGAGGGAACATGCGTCTCCCTCGCCCGACTCCCCCTTCGGGCACCTTCTCTCCAGCAGAGAAGCTTCTTTCACCCTTTTTTGGACGATTTCTATGGCCCACCAACCACAAGTCAAAATCCCGGCCACCTACCTTCGCGGCGGCACCAGCAAGGGGGTCTTCTTTCGCTTATCTGACCTGCCCGAGCGCTGCCAGCAGCCGGGCCCGGCACGGGATGCCTTCTTCCTGCGGGTCATCGGCAGCCCCGACCCCTACGGCGCCCACATGGACGGCATGGGGGGGGCCACCTCCTCCACAGCCAAGTGCGTGATCCTCTCCAAAAGCCAGCAACCCGATCACGATGTGGACTACCTCTACGGCCAGGTCGCCATCGACAAGGCATTCGTGGACTGGAGCGGCAACTGCGGCAACCTCTCCACCGGCGCCGGGGCCTTCGCCATCCACGCCGGCCTGGTGGACCCGTCCCGCATCCCGGAGAGCGGCACCTGTGAGGTGCGCATCTGGCAGGCCAATATCGGCAAGACCATCCTCGCCCACGTGCCGGTGACGAACGGCCAGGTGCAGGAGACAGGCGATTTCGAGCTGGACGGGGTGACCTTCCCCGCCGCCGAGATCGTACTGGAGTTTCTCGACCCATCCGACGAGGGTGAAGACGGCGGCGCCCTCTTCCCCACCGGCAATCTGGTGGACGATCTGGAGGTGCCCGCGTCTGTGATAAAGAGCGGCGTACTGAAAGCCACCCTGATCAGCGCAGGCATCCCCACGGTGTTCGTCAACGCCGAGGACATCGGTTATGAGGGCACCGAGCTGCGCGAGGCGATCAACACAGATCCGCAAGCGCTCGCCCGTTTCGAGGCGATCCGGGTTGCCGGTGCCCTGCGCATGGGGCTCATCAAGCGCCCCGAAGAGGCGGCTACTCGCCAGCACACCCCGAAAATTGCCTTCGTCGCACCCGCCAAGGATTACCGCACCGCCAGCGGCAAGGAGATTATTGCCGGCGAGATCGATCTGCTGGTGCGGGCCCTCTCCATGGGCAAGCTGCACCACGCCATGATGGGCACCTGCGCCGTGGCCATCGGCACGGCGGCGGCCATTCCCGGCACCCTCGTCAATCTGGCCGCCGGGGGCGGCGAGCGCGAAGCGGTGCGCTTTGGTCACCCCTCCGGCACCCTGAGAGTCGGAGCCCAGGCAGAGCAGGTAGCGGGACAGTGGACGGTCACCAAGGCGGTGATGTCCCGCTCCGCCCGCATCCTGATGGAAGGCTGGGTGCGGGTCCCTGGAGATGCCTTCTAGCCCGCTGCGGCATCACACCGACCAGGCCAGCCAGACGAAAAGAGCCCCAAGGCGACTGCCTCAGGGCTCTTTCTTGGATGTTTCAGGCTGTGAAAATCACATCATCATTGTGGTCTTGCCACACACTCCACCTTTCTTGGCACATTGTGCTTCGCGTCCCCGCCGATGAGCCGCTTGACCTGCCCTGGTGGGCAGCGACCGTCATCCACATAGGCGGTCTCCCCAAGGGGCAGCCTGCCTGGGGGCGGATCCTGACTCAGATAGGTGACGGGAATGGGCGCAGGCGCAAACCCACTGCACCCCGACATCAAGAGTGCACTGCACCACAGGGCCAGCATGCCTCCCCTCTTTCCTGCAACCGCCATCGCTCACTCCCTGCCTCTGTCGGGGCACCGACCCGGCGCCCCTCGTTTCGGCAGTCTACCCAGGGATGGCGCCGGACCGACACCCGTCTCCGGCACCGTTGTGACGATTCCAGACACAGGCAAAAAATCGGCTTTTCACGGCTTCGCCCCGTAGTAGTGGGCCAGCAGGGCATCGGCCTCGTCCACGGGGATCGCCATCTGCGGCCAGCGCGCGGCCTTCTCCCTGATGTCCCGCAGACTCCCCAGCTCCGGGCGCAGTGCGCTGCCGAGGTGGCGGTTCAGGGCATCAAAGCGGGCGATCACACCCTGTCGGCTGAAGTGCCCGGGCGCCAGATCCAGCCGGTAGCCCTGAAACAGCCACTGGAGTCCCTGATAGACGGCGGGGTGGTAGACGCTGTGGTGATACTGTG
>NZ_CAWMFQ010000087.1:0-4437 GCF_963866995.1 Aeromonas sp. ZOR0002
GGGGGAGCAGCTGGCGCCTGATGGCAGCCGCTGGGACCTGCACCTCAAAGGGGCGGGCAAGACGCCATTCTCCCGCTTCGGCGACGGCCGTGCCGTGCTGCGATCCAGCATTCGCGAGTACCTGGCTTCCGAGGCGCTGCATGCCCTCGGCATTCCCACCACCCGGGCTCTGGTGCTGCTGGGCAGTGACGAGCCTGTCTACCGGGAGCAGGTGGAGAGCGGGGCGACCGTGCTGCGCACCGCGCCGAGCCATCTGCGCTTCGGTCACTTCGAGTATTTCGCATGGAGCGGACAGGGGGAGAAGATCCCGGCCCTCATCGACTATGCGCGGCGTTACCACTTCCCCGAGCTGACCGATGGCGCCGAGCTGTTTGCCGAAGTAGTGCGCCGCACCGCGCGGCTCATCGCCAAGTGGCAGGCGGCGGGGTTCTGTCACGGGGTGATGAACACCGACAACATGTCCCTGCTCGGGCTGACCCTGGATTACGGCCCCTACGGTTTCATCGACGCCTATGTGCCGGACTTCGTCTGCAACCACTCGGATCCGGATGGTCGCTATGCGCTGGATCAGCAGCCTGCGGTCGGATACTGGAACCTGCAGAAGCTGGCACAGGCGCTGGCCGGCCATGTGGATGGCGACGCGCTCGCGTCGGCCCTGGCCCAGTACGAGCACCAGCTGATGTTGCACTACTCCGAGCTGATGCGCGCCAAGCTGGGGCTGGCGGTGTGGGAAGAGGAGGATCCGGCGCTGTTCCGCGAGTTGTTCCGGCTGCTGGCGGCGCACAAGGTGGATTACCACCTCTTCCTGCGGCGTCTCGGTGAGGTGACGCGAGAGGGAGCGTGGCCCGCCCGCCTGCTGGCCCTGCTGCCCGATCCTGCCGTCTGGCAGGGGTGGCTTGAGGCCTATCGGGCGCGCCTCGCCCGGGAAGGGAGCGTGGATGGCGTGCGCAAGGGGCAGATGGACGCTGTCAATCCCAAGTATGTGCTGCGCAACGCCCTGGCCCAGCAGGTGATCGAGGCGGCAGAACAGGGCGACATGGCGCCGTTCGAGCGGCTGTTTGCGGCCCTGCAGCACCCCTATGATGACCAACCCGAATACGAGGATCTCGCCACCCCGCATCCGGGCTGGTATTGCGGGGGCGAGCTCTCGTGCAGCAGTTGAGGAGCAACGGATGAACTGGCGTATCACGCAGACAGACAGGGAAGCCGGGGTGGTGATGCTGACCTGCCCGGGCCTTGACTGGGACAGCTTCCCGACTCTGGCCGAGGCCCTGTTGCAGGAGTGGGAGCTGGCGGCACTCGAGCGGGAGTGGGGGGCGGATCGCCACAGCTGGCTGCTGGAGTTTGAAGGCAGCCGCTTTCGGCTCGAGTACGAACATTACAGTGGCTGCTGGCTGGCGGCGGTGCAGCCGGACGACGCGGAGGCGCTGCTCTGGCTGGCTCGGCAGTCCCGGGAGTGAGCTTGGCGTGCGATGCGAGTCAATCCCTTGAGATAACCGCATAAAGATTGAACTATCAATTTTGGGGCGTATAATCTCGCCCCTTGATTATCGCCATGGTGGCGATATGGGTTCCCTAACCCCATTAACCAAAAAGGTCACAATATGAACCTGACTCCGGCTCAGTACCAGACGGCACTGATGCGTCTCTCGTTGTTCCACATCCTGATCATTGCCAGCAGCAACTACCTGGTGCAGCTGCCGATCACCATCTTTGGCTTCCACACCACCTGGGGTGCATTCAGCTTCCCGTTCATTTTCCTGGCCACCGATCTGACGGTGCGGATTTTCGGCGCCGGCCTGGCGCGCAAGATCATCCAGACCGTGATGCTGCCGGCATTGACCGTGTCCTACGTGCTCTCGGTACTCTTCTTCGAAGGGAGCTTCCAGGGGGTGGGCAATCTGGCAGAGTTCAATCTCTTTGTTGCCCGGATCGCGTTAGCCAGCTTTATGGCCTATCTGGTGGGCCAGTTCATGGACGTGGTGGTGTTCAACCGCCTGCGCCTGCTGAAAGCCTGGTGGGTGGCTCCGGCGGCCTCCACCCTGTTCGGCAATCTGGTGGATACCATCGCCTTCTTCAGCATCGCCTTCTGGCGCAGCACAGATCCCTTCATGGCCGAGCACTGGGTCGAGATCGCGACCGTGGATTACGTATTCAAGTTGCTGATAAGTCTTGGGTTGTTTGTGCCGCTTTACGGTGTGCTGCTGCGCTATCTCAGCCGCAAGCTGGTGGGGGAGGCCGGATTGGCTGGCCTGCAAGCTGCTACGCGACAAGCCTGACGAGATTGACCACCCCCATGGGTGGTCAATTTTTTTGCGATCTTCGCAAATAAGGCTTGCACAGTTAAATGAGAATGATTATTGTTACCTTGTTTTCCGGGAAAGACTTCATTTGTTCCAACGTGATGGACTTCTTGTGAAGGCACGACATTGCTCACATTGCTTCCAGTTAAGGGGCCAGTAGTTTACTGGCCCTCTTTTTTTGCGTCTTTTCCGCCATCAGCGGGCATAAAAAATGGGAGCCAGGGCTCCCATTTTCACTCAGCGCTGTTTACTCGATGTCGAGGGCATCGGGGGAGAGGATCACCCCTGTGGTATCGGCATAGAGGTGGTCATCCGGCAGGAAGGTGACGCCGCCGAAGTTGACCGGCAGATCGGTTTCCCCGATATCCTTGCTGTCGGCGCCCACCGGAATGGCCGCCAGGGCCTGAATGCCGATGTCGAGATCTTCCAGGATATCGACCTCACGGACGCAACCGTAGCAGACGATCCCTTCCCACTCATTTTCCGCCGCCGTGGTGGCGATCTCGCTGTCGATCAGGGCACGCCGCATGGAGCCACCGCCGTCGATCAACAGCACGCGACCAACGCCGTTCTCCTTGACCAGTTCACGGATCAGGCCGTTTGATTCGAAGCATTTGACTGTGGTGATGACGCCGCCGAAAGAGGCGCGGCCGCCGAAGGAGCAGAGCATGGGTTCGAGCACATCCACCATGTCCTGATAGATGTCGCACAGTTCTGAAGTGTTGTATTCCATTGTGTCAGATCCACCGCTGGAAACAGGTGGATCCAGTATAAGGAGTGGGGTTGGCATTTCAACGACTATTCCTTGCCCAGTGGCGGGAAATGCCGTTTTTGCGCGAAAGCGGCCCCGCGTCATGGCAGGCGCCGCAGACGGTCAGCCTCGGGCCCTAGAGCAGGAACAGGGTCGCCAGCCCCAGGAAGATGAAGAAGCCGCCGGTGTCGGTGATGGCGGTGATCATCACGCTGGCACCCACCGCCGGGTCGCGCCCCAGCCGGCTCATGGTCATGGGGATGATGACCCCCATCAGTGCCGCCACCAGCAGGTTGAGCATCATGGCGAGCGTCATCACCGCGCCCAGCGCCGCATCCTGATAGAGGATGTAGGTGGCCACCCCCATGGTGCCGCCCCACACCAGGCCGTTGATCAGGGCCACCCCCAGCTCGCGCCACAGCAGGAAGGAGACGTTGCCGGTCTGGATATGCTGCAGCGCCAGCGCCCGCACTATCATGGTGATGGTCTGGTTGCCGGTGTTGCCGCCGATGCCGGCGACGATGGGCATCAGCGCCGCCAGCGCCACCAGCTGGGAGATGGTGTGCTCGAACAGGCCGATCACCCTTGATGCCACGAAGGCGGTGCAGAGGTTGATGGCGAGCCAGGCCCAGCGGGTCTTGACCGCCTTGGAGACGGGGGCGAACACGTCTTCTTCCTCGCTGATCCCCCCCATGCGGCGCAGGTCGGTGTCGCTCTCTTCATAGACCAGGTCCACCACCTCGGCGACGGTGAGCCGTCCCATCAGCTTGCCCCTGGCATCCACCACGGCGGCGGAGACCAGGTCGTCCCGCTCGAAGGTGCGGGCGGCGGCCTCGTCGTTGTCTTCCGGATCGAAGGTGACCGGATCCTTCTCCATCGCGTTGCTCACCAGGGTTTCGGGCTTGTGCAGCAGCACGGCGGTGAGGGGCAGCTCCCCCTGCAGCCGGTTGCGCCGATCGGTGACAAACAGCTTGTCGGTGTTGGCGGGGATCTTGCCGCGCAGGCGCAGATAGCGCTGGACGGTGGCCAGGGTCACGTCGGGCCGCACCGTGATGAGCTCGAAGTCCATCATGGCGCCGACCGTGTGCTTGCCGTAGCGGATCACCTCGCGCACCTTGTCCCTGTCCATCGGCGCCATGGAGGTGAGCAGCCGTCCCATCAGGTTGCGGGGCAGGTACTGACCCAGGTAGATCTGGTCGTCGATGTCGAGGGTGCTCAGGGCGTGCAGCAGCTCCTTGTCGCTCATGCCGCTGATGAGGCTGTCCCACACCGTCTCCGACGCCTCCACCAGGATCTGGCCGTGCTTGTCTGCATCCACCTGCTGCCACAGCACATGGCGCTCGTCCGGCGGCAGGGATTCCAGCGCATCGGCGATATCGGCGG
>NZ_CAWMFQ010000087.1:4479-13442 GCF_963866995.1 Aeromonas sp. ZOR0002
GGCTGTTGACCAGCCGGGTCAGCTCGCTGGTCTGGTCCCGAAGCGCTGCGTCCTGCTCCCCTTGCGGGTCGAGCAGGCTCTCGGTGAGGGCGTCATCGGCCAGCAGCAGCGTGAGGATGCGGGCTCTGTCGTGTTCACGCTGTTTGGCGCTGTTCTTGGGGGGGAGGGACATGAAGCAGAATTCCTGAATTCGGTGATCCGGCGGACAGTCCCCATAGGATACCAGACTCAAAACAAGAGGTTATGACAGTAAATGCAGAAAAAGAAACGCCACCCGAGGGTGGCGTTGGAATGGATGCCGCGATCAGGCCGAGGCCAGGGCCGCGTTGGCGGTGCATCCTTGCCCGAACCAGGCAAGCTGGTCGGCCAGGGTCACCACCGAACCCACCATGATGAGGGCCGGGCTCTCGACCCCCAGCGCCAGTTCGGGCAACTGATCGAGGGTGCCGCGAATGACCCGCTGGCAGGGTTGGGTGCCGCGCTCGATCAGCGCCACCGGGGTGTTGCTCGCCTTGCCGTGGGTCAGTAGCTGCTCGCGGATGGTGGCGCAGGAGGAGAGCCCCATGTAGAAGACCAGCGTTTGCCGATCTTTGGCCAGCAGCGGCCAGTCGAGATCCTGGGCGCCCCCCTTGCCATGGGCGGTGACGAAGCGCACGCTCTGGGCGTGATCCCGGTGGGTCAGCGGAATGCCGGCGTAGGCCGCACAGCCGCTGGCCGCAGTGATCCCCGGCACCACCTGAAAGCCGATGCCGCTGCCCACCAGCGTCTCCAGCTCCTCGCCGCCACGGCCGAAGATAAAGGGGTCGCCCCCCTTCAGCCGCACTACCCGCTGCCCCTTCTTGGCCTCTTCCAGCAAGAGCTGGTTGATCCCCTCCTGCGGCACGCAGTGGTTGCCCGCCTGCTTGCCGACGAAGATGCGCTTGGCGTCGCGGCGCACCAGCGCCATCACCTCGTCGGAGACCAGCCGGTCATAGACCACCACGTCCGCCTGCTGCATCTGGCGCAGGGCGTGCAGGGTGAGCAGACCCGGATCGCCGGGGCCGGCACCGACCAGCACCACCTCGCCAGCGCTCTGGCTTTCGTCGGCAAACAGGCTGTCGGCCAGCTGGTGGGCAGAGGCGCTATCGCCCCGTGCCAGCGCCTGCCCGAGCCGATCCGTCCCGAGCAGCCGTTCCCAGAAGCGGCGCCGCTCGCCCATGGTGGCGAAGCGGGCCTTGACCCGCTCCCGCAGGCTGCCGGCGAAGGCCGCGACGGCGCCCAGATGCTGGGGCAGCAGGGCTTCGAGTTTTTCCCGCAGCAAGCGAGCCAGCACCGGCGCCTTGCCGCCGGAGGAGATGGCCACCATCAGGGGCGAGCGATCGATGATCGACGGCATGATGAAGCTGGAGCGCTTCGGGTCGTCCACCACGTTGGCAAAGATCCGCGCCTGATTGGCGCTCTGGTAGACCAGGGCGTTCACCTCGCGCCGATCGGTGGCGGCCACCACCAGCCACTTGCCCGTCAGTTGCTGCGGCGCGAATTCACCGGCCAGCCACTCGATGCTACCGTTGGCAGCCAGTTCCGCCAGCTCTGGGTCGAGATCGGGCGCGACCACGGTGAGCTGGGCACCGGCATCCAGCAGCAGGCGCGCCTTGCGCTCCGCCACCTCGCCGCCGCCGACCAGCAGCACGGGTTTGTTGTCGAGTCGGCAAAAGATGGGCAAGTAGTCCATGGGGCCTCCTGATCAGGCGGTTCGGGTCTGGCTGGCAGTGGTGGTGGCGTCGCTCATCGCGACCGGGCGCTCAGCCTTGGGGGTGGCATACCAGTAGCCGAGGCCCATGAAGAGGGCGCCGGAGACGGTGTTGCCCAGGGTCACCCACAGCAGGTTGTGGCCGATGCCGCTCAGGGTGTAGGCCTCGGAGTGGGCGCCAAACCAAGAGAGGGCGAACAGGGTCATGTTGGCGACCGAGTGCTCGTAGCCGGAGGCGATGAAGGCCAGCAGGCACCACCAGATGGCGATGAACCTGGCGGCACCCTCGGTGCGCAGCGCCATCCAGATGGCGAGGCAGACCAGCCAGTTGCAGAGGATCCCCTTCATAAACAGGGTCAGCGCCGGTGCCTGAGTTTTGGCCAGCGCCACCTTGTGGGCCAGACTGCCTGCGTCCGGTAGCAGGCTGCCGCCGTAGGAGTAGATGAGCGCCACCACAATGGAGCCAATCAGGTTGCCGGCCCAGGTCTGCGGCAGGATACGCAGCAGGTCGGCCATGGTGATCTTGCCCGTCTTCACCCCGAAGGTGAGGAACATGGTGTGGCCGGTGAACAGCTCGGAGCCGGCGATGATCACCAGGGTCAGGGCGATGCCGAAGGTGGCCCCCATCACCAGCGGACGGATGGCGGGATCCACCAGGTTGCCCAGGGTGAAGATGAGGATGATGCCAAGGCCAACATAGGCCCCCGCCATGGCCGAGCTGAGCCAGAAGCCGAGCTTGTCGCTGCGCTCGAAGCGGTTGATGCGGGCCGCGTTGGCGGCGCACTTGTTGATGGTTTCGGTATACATCTTTGTTTCCTTCAAGAGGGCCGCCCGCGGGCAGCCCTGACTGTTTTTTAACCCCCTCCCTGCCTCCCCCTTCACAGGGGAGGGGCTTTTTGCTCCCTCCCCTGTGAAGGGGAGGGCCGGGGTGGGGTCTGGTGTTAGACGGCGACCCAAACCTGCTGGTCGAGTACTTCAACGGGGTAGCTTTGAACCGACATGGTGGGATTGTCGAAACAGTGGCCATCGCTCAGGCGAAAGCGCTGCTTCTTGAGCGGGCTGGCGACCCAGAGCTCGCCGTCGTGTTCGCAGATCAGACCCCGCGACAGCACGTTGGCGGCGAAGAAGGGATCCCGGTTGTCGATGGCGAACACCTCGGCCGCCGCGCTCGGGCGGAACAGGGCGATCTGGCGACCTTCAATGAGTGCGCAGACACCGGTTCCCGGCAGGATATCGTTGAGTTGGCAGGCGAATTTCATCATTTGGTCTCCACCTCGATCTGGTAGACAGGGATGCGCTCGGCCGGAGTGGCGGGTCTGTGCTGGTCGCGCTCGGCGACGAACTGGACGTCCGGATCGCGCTTGTCGCTGTTGATGAAGTGGCTGAAGCGCTGCAACGCTTCCTCTTCGTTGAGGGTGCGCGACCATTCGCACTCGTAGCTGTCGATGAGGGTCTGGATATCGCGCTCCAGCGTGTCGGCCAGCCCCAGCTTGTCATCGACGATCACCTCGCGCAGGTAGTCGACGCCCCCTTCCAGATTGCCGAGCCAGACCGAGGTGCGCTGCAGTTTGTCGGCGCTGGTGACGTAGAACATCATAAAGCGGTCGATCAGCTTGATAAGGGTCTCGCGGTCGAGGTCAGAAGCCAGCAGATCGGCGTGGCGCGGCTTCATGCCGCCGTTGCCGCCCACATAGAGGTTCCAGCCCGCGTCGGTGGCGATGATGCCAACGTCCTTGCCCTGCGCTTCCGCACATTCGCGGGTACAGCCGGAGACGCCGAACTTCATCTTGTGGGGGGTGCGAATGCCCTTGTAGCGGTTCTCGAGGAAGACCCCGAGGCCGACGCTGTCCTGCACGCCGAAGCGGCACCAGGTGCTGCCGACGCAGGTCTTGGCCATGCGCAGTGCCTTGGCGTAGGCCTGACCTGTCTCGAATCCGGCCGCCAGCAGCTTGCGCCAGATGGCGGGCAGATCATCCTTCTGGGCCCCGAACAGACCGATGCGCTGGGCGCCGGTGATCTTGGTGTAGAGCTTGTAGTCGCGGGCCACTTCGGCCACCGCCAGCAGCCCCTCCGGAGTCACTTCGCCACCGGCCATGCGCGGGATGACGGAGTAGCTGCCGTCCTTCTGCATGTTGCCGAGGAAGATGTCGTTGGTGTCCTGCAGCGGGATGTTGCGCGGGCTCAGCACATGCTCGTTCCAGCAGGAGGCGAGGATGGAGCCGACGGTCGGTTTGCACACCTCGCAGCCATAGCCCTGACCGTGCTTGGCCAGCAGTTCGTCGAAGCTCTTGATCCCCTCCACCTTGACCAGATGGAACAGCTCCTGACGGGAGTGGGGGAAGTGGGCGCAGAGGTGGTTGTTGACCTCGATGCCCTGCTTAACCAGCTCGGCGTTGAGCACCTGACTGATGAGCGGCACGCAGCCGCCACAGCCGGTACCGGCCTTGGTGTGCTGCTTGATGGCGGCAAGGGTGGTGTGACCCTCGGCCACCGCCTTGGCGATGTCGCCCTTGGAGACGTCGAAGCAGGAGCAGATCTGGGCGCTCTCCGGCAGGGCATCCACCCCCAGGGTCGGCTTGGCACCGGCGTAGGCAGGCAGGATCAGGGTGTCCGGGTGGCTCGGCAGTGGCAGGGCATTTAGCATCATCTGCAGCAGGTTGCCGTAATCTTCCACGTCACCCACCAGCACGGCGCCGAGCAATCGGCTGTTGTCCTCGCTCACCACGATCTTCTTGTAGACGCCAGCCTGGTCGTCCTGGAACACATAGCTGTGGCTGCCCGGGGTGCGGCCGTGGGCATCACCGATGGAGCCGACGGAGACGCCGAGCAGCTTGAGCTTGGCGCTCATGTCCGCCCCTTCGAAACGGCTGTCGCCGCCGAGCAGATGGTCGACGGTGATCTGGGCCATCTTGTAGCCCGGTGCCACCAGCCCGAAGAAGCGGCCCTGCCAGGCGGCGCACTCGCCGATGGCATAGATATCGGGGTCTGAGGTGAGGCAGTGATCATCGATGACGATGCCGCCGCGCTCGGCGATGGCGAGATCACCGTAACGGCCGAGGGTATCTTGCGGGCGAATGCCGGTGGAGAAGACCACCACGTCCACTTCCAGCTGGCTGCCATCGGCAAAGGCGAGGCGGTGTTTCGCCTGCTCGCCGCCATGCATCAGGATCTCGCTGGTGCTCTTGCTGGTGTGTACCTGAACGCCCATGGATTCAATCTTGCGGCGCAGCAGCTGGCCGCCCTGACCGTCGAGCTGCTCGGCCATCAGCACAGGAGCAAACTCCACCACATGGGTCTCGAGACCCAGCGCCTTGAGGGCACCGGCGGCTTCGAGGCCAAGCAGACCGCCCCCGATCACCACCCCGCTCTTGCCGCTCCTGGCGGCGCTGCGGATGGCTTTCAGATCCTCGATGGTGCGATAGACGAAGCACTCATGGTGCTGGCTGCCCTGGATGGGCGGCACCCAGGGGTAGGAACCGGTGGCCAGCACCAGCTTGTCGTACTCGACCACAGTGCCCTTGTTGGAGTGCACTTCGCGGTTGGCCCTGTCGATTTTTTTCACCGCTTCGCCGAGCAGCAACCGGATGCCGTGCTTGTCGTAGAAACCGGGTTTGACGAGGGAGAGATCTTCGCTGGTGTGATGGGAGAAGTAGGAGGAGAGATGGACGCGATCGTAGGCGGGACGGGGTTCTGCACCGAAGACGGTGATCTCGTAGCGGCCCGGATCGGCCCGCTCGATCAGCTCTTCGATGAAGCGGTGCCCCACCATGCCGTTGCCCACAACGACCAGTCTGACTTTGCTCATAGTTGCCTCAAGTTTGGAGTAATAAAACATCATTCTGGGGCTAGGCTACCCAGTCGGCAGGGGTGGGCGATTGATGCAAATCAAGTGTCTATTTATATATCTCGTCAGGGGTAATTCGAGAAAATTCAACACTATACAAAAATAGGTATACCAGTTAATGATTTCTGGGCTGGCTCGGGGTGAGGGATGGTGGAGGGAAAGCCCGGTTTACCCACTGCCGGGGAGTGAAAACTTATGTCGGAAAAAGGCCGGTCTCGCGCTGGGCGAGACCGGCATCAATGGGCATCAGCCGAGCAAGGCTGCGGGTCAGGCGATATGGCGGCGGAACATGGCGAGCGCCAGCGACAGGGTGACGCCGGCGATGGCGAGCAGCGGCCAGAGCAGGGGCCAGGCGGCCGACCAGTCGAACCCCTTGAGGAAGACCCCCTTGAGCAGCACGATGAAGTGGGTGAGGGGGTCGATGGCCGCCAGCCATTGGAACACCTGGGGCATGTTCTCCACAGGCGAGATATAGCCCGAGAGGATCACCGCCGGCACGGTGAAGGAGAAGACCCCGAGAAAGGCCTGTTGCTGGGTCGAGCAGAACGACGAGATGAAGAGCCCGATCCCGGCCAGTGCCAGGCCGTAGCAGACCATGCCCGCCAGCAGTAGACTGAGGCTCCCCGCGAAGGGGAGGTGAAAGACAAAACGGGCGGCCAGCGCGACTATGCACCCTTGTCCCACCGCCACCAGGATGCCGGGCACTGCCTTGCCCGCCATGATCCAGCCTGCGGTGAGGGGGGAAACCAGCAGCTGATCGAAGGTGCCCTCCTCCCGCTCCCGCGCGACCGAGAGGGCGGTGACAATCAGACAGCCGGTGGTGGTGATTATGGCCACCAGGGCCGGCAGGATATGCCAGTGGAACTCGACGTTGGGGTTGTAGAGGTTGCGCACCGCGAGGGTCGGCGGCGCCTTGCCTGCGTTCCCTTCTTCATTCTGCCAGCGGGCGATCACCTGACTGATGTAACCCGCCGCCACCTGACCACCGTTGGAGCGGCGGCCGTCGATGATCAGCTGCACCTTGGCCGGTTCGCCCCGCGCCAGCCGGCGCGAAAAATCCCCCGGAATAATCAGCCCGAGCAGTGCCTGCTGCCCGGTGATGGCCTCGGTCATGCCCGCCTCGCCTTGCACCGGGATGATGGTGGTGAAGGCGGGCATATGGGTGAGGCGCTCCAGCAGCTCGCGGCTCTGGGCTCCGCCATCCTGGTTGTAGATGGCCAGCGTGTTGCCGGTCACCTCCAGAGTGGCGGCGAACGGGAAGAGGGCGGTTTGCAGCAGCACCGGCATGATGAGTAGAAAGCGCCCCTGAGTATTGCCCATCAGGGCCTGCAGCTCTTTTCGGATCAGCCACCAGAGTCGGATCAGCATGGGTTACTCCAGAGTGCGCCGCGTCTTGCGGGCGGTGAGGATGAGCCAGAAACCGGCCAGCAGCAGCAGACAGAAACCGTTGACCAGCAGGATCGAGAAGACGCTGCCCGCCTGATAGAGGGTCTGCAAGGAGCTCGCGAAGTAACGGGCCGGAATGAGGTGGGTGATGGCCCGAAGCCAAGGCGGCATGCTGGCGATCTCGAACACGAAGCCCGACAGCATCACGGCGGGCAGAAACGCGGCGATCAGCGCTGCCTGCGCGGCGTTGAACTGGCTGCGCATCACGGTGGAGAGGAACAGCCCGAGCCCGAGGGCGCTGCCGAGAAAGACGCTGGTGACCAGAAAGAGCAGCAGCAGGGAGCCGCGCCAGGGCACGCCCATCACCGCCACCGAGAAGAGCAGGCAGAGCAGCATGGCGATGATGCCAAGGCCATAGTAGGGCAGCAGCTTGGAGAGCAGCAGCTCCCCCTTGGTGACCGGGGTGGCGAGCAGGGCCTCCATGGTGCCGCGCTCCCACTCCCGCGCCACCACCAGCGAGGTGAGCAGGGCGCCTATGATGGTCATCACCACCGCAATGGAGCCCGGCACCAGAAAGTTGCGGCTCACCAGCGCCGGGTTGAACCAGGCGCGACTCTCTATCGACACCGGCATGGCGACCCCCTCGCCAGCGAGCCACCCCTGCCAGATCCCCTGCACATAGTTGGTGACGAAGTTGGCGGTGTTGGGCTCGGAGCCGTCGGTCAGCAGCAGCGCCTGCGGCGTGCCATTGCCCTGACCGGCCAGCGCGCGGGAGAAGCCGTCATCGATCACCAGCAGGCCGCGGATCTCGCCACGGGCCAGACTGGCGAGCAGGGACTCCTTGCTCGGGCCGCTGTGGATCTCCAGCGCGGTAGAGCCGCGCAGGGCCTGTTCCAGCCGCACCGCCGGGGCGCCGCTGTCGGTGCGCCAGATGCCGAGGCGCAGATGGTCCACATCCAGATTGATGGCGTAGCCCATCACCACCAGCAGCACCACCGGCATGATGAAGGCGATGAGGATGCTGCTCGGGTCACGGACGATTTGCAGCGACTCCTTGCGGCAGAGGGCCAGCAGTCGTCGACGGTTGATGCTCATGCGTCCTCCTCGCTGGCCCGCTCGACCAGGGTGATAAAGGCCTCTTCCATTGTTGGCAAAGAACAGGTCGGCAAGGAGCCGGTTGGCAAAGAGGTCGCCGCCTCTTTGGCAGCCAGCCCCTTGAGATCGTCCGGGGTGCCGAGGGCCAGCAGCTTGCCGCGATAGATGAGGGCGATGCGGTCGCAATACTCCGCCTCATCCATAAAGTGGGTGGTGACCAGCACGGTGACGCCGTGGTCGGCCAGCGCGTTGATGTGCGACCAGAACTCGCGCCGGGTTACCGGATCGACCCCGGAGGTGGGCTCGTCGAGAAACAGCAGCGGCGGCTCGTGCAGCAGGGCGCAGGCCAGCGACAAGCGCTGGCGCAGGCCGAGCGGCAGGGATTCCGCCTTCTGATCGAGCCAGGGGGCGAGGGCAAAGGCAGTCACCATGGCGTCGATCCGCGTCTGCTGATGGCGGCCGAACAGGCCGTAGATACCGGCGAAGAAGGAGAGGTTCTGGGCCACGGTGAGCTGCTTGTAGAGGGAGAACTTCTGCGCCATGTAGCCGAGGCGCTGACGCGCCGCCGAGGGGCTGTGGGCCAGATCGATGCCGGTCACCAGCGCCTGCCCCTCGCTCGGGCGCAGCAGGCCGCACTCCATCTTGAAGGTGGTGGACTTGCCCGCCCCGTTGGGGCCGAGCAGGCCGAAGATCTCGCCGCGGCGCACCGCAAAGCTGACATCATCGGTGGCGGCAAAATCGCCGAACCGCTTGGTGAGGTGGCGCGCCTCGATCACCGCCTCGGGGGAGACCCCCTGCGGCAGTTCGGCTTCCCGCATCCCGGCTGCCAGACTCGAATCACCGCCGGGGCCGCCGCCGAGCAGGTCGATAAAGGCATCCTCCAGCCGGGGCTGGGCCGGTTGAAAAGCG
>NZ_CAWMFQ010000088.1:0-18088 GCF_963866995.1 Aeromonas sp. ZOR0002
ATGAGCCCGACGAGCTACCGAGCTGCTCCACCCCGCGTCCGAGGTCGCCCATAATAGGCGCCAACGCTGAGATTGCAAGTAAATATCCTAAAAAAAGTTTATTCGGGGATTAAACCGTCACATACTGCGCTCTTTTGCAACAAATCGCAGTTTTTTCAGGCAGCTAGCGATCTCTTCCCCCTCAGGCCCCTCCCCGCCTTGCCCCTCTTTGCCATACAAAAAGCCCGCACGACAAGGTGCGGGCGGGAGGATGCGCCGGGATCAGGCCAGCTGGTGCAACACGCTGGTCGCCGCAATCTGGGCGATGATGAGGCCGCACAGGGTCACGGAGACCACCACGGGGGCCGTCTCCTGCTGACGGTAGATGGGGCTGAACCAGAGCAGCAGGGCTGCGACCAGCAGGCCAGCCTGGGTCACTACCCCGGGGATCAGCGGGTCGAGCCCGGCGCTGCTCCCCTGCCAACCCACCAGCACCGCCAGCCAGATAAGACTCAGGATGGTGGAGACGAGCCCCGCCAGGGGCAGCAGCAGATTGAAGGCTTGCAGGCGGTGGCGGGCACGCAGCAGCATCAGGTGGGCAAAGGCCGACCCCAGCAGCACCATCTGCAGCAGGCCGCCGAGCCAGCCCTGGATCTGCATCAGACCCAGCCCGTAGAGGGCGAGCGGCATGGCGGGCAACCACAGCAGGGTGGCGGGGATGGCGCGCTTGCCCTCCAGGCGAGACTGGACCAGGGAGAGCACGATACCGAGCACCAGGGCGGCCCCCCCGCTCCAGATGAGCCAGCCCGCAACCTTGGCCTCCACCGCCAGCATCAGAGAGAGCCCAGTGATCACCCAGACCGAGAAGAGCTGGGTAGTGATCCGCGAGCGCTGGCCCGGGCAGAGATCACCGCGCCACAGGACGAGCCCCACGGCGATCAGGGCCCCCAGGGCCATCAGACCGGTCAGGGGAAAGAGCCAAAAAGGAAGTTGGACGAACATAGGGTCTCCGGCAGCAGTCCGGGTGCGGGTGCACCCGTCACAGGGTAAGGAAGGACAAGAGGCAGGGAGTATATCCAAACTCCCCCCGTCTTCCCAACGTCGCCGGTCAGCTTTGTCCCCGGGCAAGGGCGACCACCCGGGCAAACATCTGCTTGAGCACAGGGGGAATGTGCTCGCTGCCGAGGCGCTCCGCCTCCTCCACCACCGCCAGGGCCATGCCTGGCTTGCTGCGATGGTGGATCGCCTTGGCGATGATGCGCCCGGCGTTGAGGGTGGAGCGCCCCCCGACCCCCGCCTCGCGCCGGAACACCCCCTCGAACCCGTTCTGGTAGAGGTAGTGCTCTATGTCTGCCGCCGGCAACTGGGTCAGCCGATCCCGCTCGCGCTCCCCCTTGAGCAGGGAGCGGGCGGAGCTCGCATACTTGGCACCCGCCTCGTCACCGTCGGTGAGCAGGTGCCACTCTATGCCAAAGTCCCGGGCCACCTTGATGAGGGGGGCCTGGCCGCACTGGGCGAACTCGATGATGCGCACCCCTTCCGCCCGCAGGCTGTAGCCGCAGATCTGGGCCAGCTCCGAGAGCAGCCAGATCTCGGTCTCCCCTTCCACCAGCAACCAGCAGCGGGCAAACATCGACATGGGCCTGTTGATGCGCACATGGAAGGCAATCTTGCGCAGATCGTCGCTGCTGTAGCGCTCCCCTCCCAACTGATGGCAGAGGATGTCCTGCTGGCGGCGCACCAGACGGCGCACCTGATTGAGAGGCAAGGAGGAGAGCAGGTCCCCCGAGTTGGTGGTGAGCAGCTTCTGGCCGGGCAACTGCTCCAGCAGACCCCAGGCCAGGGCCAGCATGGTGGGATGCAGGCGGCTCTCTGGGTCTTCCAGCATCAATATGGGTCTGGCCCCCTCCTCCAGCTCCCGGTTGCCCCGGGCGTGGAGCAGCATGGCCGCCATACCCGCCATGGCCAGTTGCAGCGCCCGGTTATCCGCATTGCGCAGCAGCACCTGCAGGTTGCCGGGATTGCGCAGGGTCATGGGGCGATTGACGATATCCCGCTGGCTGCGAGGCTTGTGCTTGATGGGCGCCAGGGCGCTGAAGTAGTGCTCCATCAACTGCTGCACCGCCTGCAGCGCCTCCTTGAGTTCTGGCTCGCCGATGCGCTGGGGCTCGTCGGTGAGCTTGCCGGCCAGCTCGTCCAGCCGCTGCTCGCACAGATCCCCCCAGGGCAGCCGCTCGATGCCCTCCCGGGCGGTACGGGCATCCCGCAGCCTGAACACCGGGTTCATGGTGATGAGCAGACGCACCAGCGCCTCGTTGTTGTCGATGGCCAGGCTCTTGCCGATGCCGTCGAGAAAGTCGTGGGTGGTGAGCACGCTGCCATCGTCCTGCAACTCGGCACTGGCACGATAATGCACCCGGTGGAACTTGTCCTTGTGGGGGATCCAGGCCGCACCGAGGCGGGCCAGACGGCGGGAGTGCTGGCACATCTGGGGACGATACTCGCTGAAGGTGAGCACCAGTTGCAGCGTGCGCGAGGGTTCGAGCTCGGGATCTTCGGGCCGGTGAAAATCATCCTGACCAAATTGATAGGGCTCGGCATCCCCCAGCAGGCACCAGAGGGCCCGCAGCAGGCTGGATTTGCCCCAGGCGTTTTCGCCGATGAGCACAGTGGTGTTGTCCAGCCCGAGGGAGAGGCGATTTATTCCGCGAAAACCTTTGACTTCAATGCGTTCCAGAAACATGCGGCCATATCCAGTCCATCCTGATGGCGCAATAGTGGCAAAGTTGCCGGAAAAATCCTATCGGGTTACGGCGTTTTCAGCGGGAACTGTGAGGAACGAGCGGTTCGGGCGGCGTCGGCTGGGTGGCGCGATAGAGGGGGGCATTCCAGTGGTTGAACCAGAGATGGCGAGTACGGGTCTGACGTTTGCGATGATTCAATGGGCATTCCTTTCAATGGACAAGGGACAGAGGGTACACCTCTTTTGCCCAGAGTCTCAGGGTTATCTGTGACAGGAGAATGACAACTGGGCTCGCCACTGGCCCGGGCTCAGGCCGAACGCCTCCCGAAAGCGGTTGCCAAAATGGGCCTGGGAGGAGAAGCCGCACTGGGCGGCGATGCTGGCCAGAGGCTCGCTTCCCGCCAGCAACTGCTTGGCCCGCTTGAGCCGCAGCCCGAGCAGGTAGCGGTGAGGCGGACAGCCCAGGCTCTGCCCGAACATCCGGGCGAAGTGGTATTCGCTCAGACCCGCCTCCCGGGCCAGCTCTCCCAGAGTGACCGACTCGGCCAGGTGAGCCTGCAGATACTCCTGTACCCGGCGCACCACGGCGGGTGCCAGGCCGCCGCGCACCTCCGGCAGCGCCGGGGCCTCGCGGGTGTGATGGCGATAGGCGTGCAGCATCAGCATCCAGGCACCGTGGGAGAGCGCCATGCGATCGATGCCGTGCTGCCAGTCCAGCTTCATCAATTGCCCCTGCACCAGGGCCGCCGCCTGGGGATCGTCGATGAAGGTCTTGTCTTCCAGTTGCAGATGACGCCCCTCCTTGTCACACGCCTGCTCGGCGATACGGGTGAAGTGGGCGGGGGTGAAGTAGAGGTGGAAGAAGCGAAACTCCTCGCGCACCAGCCACTCGGATCTGTGGTGATCCGGCATGATGCACACCTTGCCCGCACCGCCATGGCCACCGGGGCCGTCCAGCCGCTCGGTCTGCTCGCCCCCCTGCAGGTAGACGCTGATGGTGTGGTTGCCCGGCTTGTGGTAGCGGGTCTGATCGTAGCGGTTGCACCAGCTCGCCACCCCGAGCCCGGGCTCCAGCCAGCAGGAGTCCTCCAGCCTGGCACCTGTGCTCACCAGGGCATCAAAGACCCCTGCCTGTCTTGTCTGCTGCATGGCATGCTGCACGCTTGCGTCCCTCTCTGGCACTTGCCGCCCCTTTCCTGTCGCCATCTTATCGCGCCTCATGGTCAAAGGCTGCGCCTCCGTTGAAAAAACCGCAAGATGGTGCAAGCCGGCCCCCCGCCTCACGGTTCATGCTGATCACATCATCTTCTCTTGATGGGATCACACCATGAATCTGATGCTCTATGTTTCCACCGTCCTCATCTGGGGCAGCACCTGGATTGCCATCGCCTGGCAGCTCGGCCCCATCCCCATCGAGGTCTCGGTGCTCTATCGTTTCGCCCTGGCGGCCCTGGCCCTGTTCGCCCTGCTCACGGTGAGCGGCAAGTTTCCGCGCCTGCCCTGGGCGGGCCAGCGTTATGCAGCCCTGCTCGGCGCGTTGCTATTTTCCACCAACTTCCTCTGTTTCTACCACGCCACCCTCTATATCCCGAGCGGCCTGTCGGCGGTGATTTTCGCCAGCGCCAGCATCTTCAACGGCCTCAATCTCTGGCTGTTCGAGGGTAAACGACCGGGCCTGCGCTGGCTGCAAGGATCGTTGCTGGGGCTGCTTGGCACCCTGCTGCTCTTCTGGCCGGTGCTGGCGGATGCGCAACTGGGTGCAAACGGCTGGAAGGGCTTGCTCTTTGCCTGCGCCGGCACTCTCTGCTTCTCCCTGGGCAACCTGGTCTCCGCCCGGGGACAGCGCCAGGGCTATCACGTATTGCAGATGGTACCCTGGGGTATGGTCTACGGCGTGGCGCTGCTGCTGGGCTGGGTCACGGTACTCGGTCAGTCACTCACCCTGCCCACCGACCCGCGCTACCTCGCCGCCATGGTCTATCTGGCCATCTTCGGCTCCGTCATCGCCTTCACCGCCTACCTCACCCTGGTGGGGCGCATCGGTGCCAGCAAGGCGGCCTACGCCACCGTGCTCTTCCCCCTGGTGGCCCTCACCCTTTCCACCTTCTATGAAGGCTTTGTCTGGCAGACGGTCTCCATCGTCGGCGTGGTGGTGAGCCTCATCGGCAACCTGGTGATCTTCGCGCCCCCCGTCAAGGCATGGCGCTGGCCGCTATCAAGGGCCGCAAACGGTACTTGCCCCTGATGCCACCAGCCCCTAAGGTAACCGCGTCCAACACACGAGGAGGGAGGACGCATGTTACTGGAAGGGCTGGAGACACTCTGCCTGCTGGCAAGCGAGGGCACCATGGCCAAGGTTGCAAGCCGCCTCTATATCAGTCAGTCGGCGGTCAGCAAGCGCATCGCCCAGCTGGAGCAGCGCCTTGGCAAGAAGCTCATCGAGCCGGATGGCCGTCATATCCGCCTCACCCCCCAGGCCCGTGAGCTGCTCGCCCGGGTAGCCCCGAGCCTCGCCGAAATGAAGGGGGTGCTGGCGGACAGCCAGATCCTCACGGATCAGACCCCTCTGTCCATCGCCTGCTCCGAAACCCTGCTGGCGGGCTACCTCGCCCGCTTCATGCACGCCTACCTTGAACGGGATCCCCACATTGCCCTCTCTACCCACCACACCCCGGTCATTCTGGCCCGGGTGCGCGGCGGGGATGCCCTGCTCGGGATCTGCGCCGGTCGCCTGCCGCCGGGCCATGGGCTGTGTGCCGAACGGCTGCTGGAGGAGCCCTTCTATCTGGTGGGGGACGCTCTGGATGAGGCGGCGCAGCCGGATCACCAGGGCGCCTTGCAAGAAACTGTGACCAGCAAGCAACTGGCTGAAGGCGACGTGAGTCAGGGGATGCAGGGCAAGGTGCGCAAGATCCTGACCATGGATCTGGAGAACCCCTCCAACCGCTATCTGCGCGAGCCCCTGGCCGCCCTCGGGCTTATCCCCGCCATGGAGCTCGATTCCTACCTGGCGCTGATCGAGCTGGCCAAGGCAGGCATTGGCCCAGTGCTCCTGCCCGCCGGCCTGCTGGCGCTGGTGGGTGAACAGGGGACACAGGCACGCCCCCTGCCGGGACTGGGCCGCCCGCTCCACCTGGTCTATCGGCCAAACAGCCTCAAGCGCGATCGCATTGCCCGCCTGGTGCAGGCGCTGCAAGCCCATTTCCGGCAACTGACGGCACTGGGCTGAAACGCAAGAGGGCCCGATCTGCGATCGGGCCCTCGTCATGGGGGATATTGGCTCAGCCCAGCCAGGCAAAGAGCTCGGGGTACTGGCTCCACACCAGCTTGGCGGACATCACCAGGGAGACGGTCACCAGCAGCGGCTTGATGAGCTTCACCCCTTTTTTGAGCACCAGCTTGGAGCCCATGCGCGCCCCGATGAACTGCCCCAGCGCCATGCACAGCCCCACGCTCCACACCACCTTGCCCCCCAGGGTGAAGAAGAGCAGGGAAGCGATGTTGGAGGTGAAGTTGAGCAGCTTGGTGTGGGCGGTGGCCCGCGCCATGCCAAAGCCCGCCAGGGCCACGAAACCGATGGCAAAAAACGACCCCGTGCCCGGCCCGAAGAAGCCGTCATAAAAGCCCACGCCCCCTCCCACCAGCAGGGCGAACGCCATGGGAGTGAGGCGACGCTGGCTCTCCGCATCGCTCACCCTGGGGGAGAAGTAGAAGTAGCAGGCAAACGCCATCAGCAGGAAGGGGAGCAGTCGCTCCAGGATGGCGGCATCGATGGTCTGCACCGCCAGGGTGCCGATGGCCGCCCCGATGAAGGTGCAGATGACCGCCGGCCAGATGATGGCCCACTCAAGGAGCCCCTTGCGAGCATAGAACCAGGTGGCGGAGAAGGAGCCGAAACTGCTCTGCAACTTGTTGGTGCCAAGCACCAGGGCTGGCGGCATGCCGGTGGCCAGCAGAGCCGGCACCGTCAAGAGTCCCCCGCCCCCGGCGATGGCATCGATAAAGCCGGCGATGAGGGCCACCCCGAACAGGGCGACCAGGGTGAGCAGTTCCAGTTCCATCCATAGACCTCGTGTGATTGGCGGCGCCCGGCATGACCCGAAGCCTGAAGGAGTCAACAGGTCGCTATCCTAGCGAGGGCGGGCTCATGAAGCCAACGAAACAATGGCAGCCAACTGATTCCTTATTTTCATCAATCAGCGTGCAAGAGGGCATGTCCTTTGATAACCGCCACCCCCTGCAACAGGGGCGCTTCATCCTCGCCGGGCGCACGGCTCACTCGACCAGCCATGTAGCGGCTGCTGATGAGGATTAATCCAGAGAGCGGCTCTGGCCCTTGATGGTCTCCAGCCCCTGTAGCAGGGGCGCTTCATCAGCGCCGGGCGCACGGCTTACCCGGCCAGCCATGTAGCGGCTGCTGATGAGGATTAATCCAGAGCGCGGTTCTGGCCCTTGATGGTCTCCAGCCCCTCCAGCAGGGGCGCTTCATCCTCGCCGGGCGCACGGCTTACCCGACCAGCCATGTAGCGGCTGCTGAAGAGATTGAACCAGAGCTGCAGCGCCTGTCCCGCCCGCAGCTCCCCGGCCACTTCCAGCACGCAGGCGGCCACCTCGGCGGTGCACAGGTGCTCGTCGCTGTGGGCGACGCGCATGCCGTAGGTAGAGAGCGCATCCGGCTTGATGGCGAGCACCGGGAAGCCGTCCAGATAGGGACTCTTGTTGAACATCTTGCGCGCCTCGGGCCAGGTGCCGTCCAGCAGGATGAACAGCGGCTTCTTGCCGGGAGCCAGTACCACCTCGCCGGTCAGGCGGTCGGGCGCTTTCTCGCAGGCGGGAAAGACCACGTAGGGCTGCCAGGCGGGATCCGCCAGCAGGGCCAGCAGCTCGGGATGGGGTTCGGTACGCGACCAGAGAAAGGCCCAGGTGGAGTCCGGCAGCACGTCGGCGATGAGGCGCCCGGTGTTGGAGGGCTTCATGGGCTCGCTGTCATACATCATGAGGCAGAAACCGGCCTCGGCCTTGAGCGCCGGGCGCCAGTCGCAGGCACACCAGTCGTGGCGCAGCTGGCAGGCATCACAGCGTGGCACGCTGCCGCCACGGGCAAGAAAGGGTCGGGTCGAGACGCTCTTGCGCCAGATGCGCAGGCGGTTGACGGCGTGATCGGGGATGGGCTTCATGGAACGCGGCTCTGACGGTGCCTGTGGCGGGACAAAAGGGGGCTGATTGTAACGGCGCGCCCTCCTGGCGGCAAGGCTTGCCGGGCGGCACCCTGCCCCCTTCCCTCCAGCGTTTTGCCCGCCTCGCCCCCATGAAAAAGGGGCCCTGAGGCCCCTACTCACCATCCGTTGCAACCGGGTCTGGCGATGTCAGACCGCCTTTCGCAGGATCTGCTCCAGATAGTGCGCGAAGCTGTGGCCGTGGTGCTCCAGCAGTTTCGGGAACATGGAGATGGAGGTCATGCCCGGGAAGGTGTTGATCTCGTTGAGCAAAATCTCCCCCTCTTCGGTCAGGAAGAAGTCGATGCGCGACAGATGGGTCAGCTTGAGCTGACGGAACGCCTTCAAAGCGTACTCGTGGATGGCGTCGGCCTGGGCCTGAGTCAGCCCCTCGGCCTTGAGCGCGGTCTCGGTGTGACTGGCGCTGCTGTACTTCTCTTCATAGGTGTAGAACTTGTCCTGGGGTACGCAGATCTCCCCCGGATAGGTGGCCACCAGCTCGTCACCATACTGGTAGACCGCCACTTCCAGCTCACGGGGCTTGACCGCTTTTTCGATCAATACCTGCTCGGAGTAACCGAAGGCATCGGCAATGCCCTTCACCAGATCTGCCTCGTTGCTGGCGGAGTAGCAACCCACGGAAGAGCCCTGGGAAGCCGCCTTGATGAAGACCTTGCCCCACTTGGCCAGCGCCGCTTTCGCCTCGGTCAGGCTCGCCTCGTCCTGCTCGGTCAGGAACAGATAGGGGGTATTGGGGATGCCGATGGCGGTGAGCCACAGCTTGGTGGTGATCTTGTTGAAGCACACCTTGCTCGCCTCGGCGTCACAACCCAGATAAGGCAGGCCGGCCAGCTCGAGGAAGGATTGCAGATCGCCGGTCTCACCGGGATAACCGTGGATGCAGGGCACCACGTAGTCCACCGGACGGGCCACGCTGTCGAACGAGAGCAGCTTGTCCAGCCCCAGCTTGCACTCGCGACCGTCGGCGCTGAGCCAGCGGTCGGCAAACATCTCGACCCGGGTCACTTCGATGCCGGGCAGGAGCCCGAGCTGTTTTTCGAGGAAATTGGCGCTGCGCAGCGAGACTTCGTGCTCGGAGCCGCCACCGCCGCACAGCAGCAAGACATGCATGTTCTTCATTAGATGTGATCCCTTGGGAGAAGCGGCTTCGTCATCACCATGTCAAACCCAACCGCATGAAAACCGGACGAAGCCAGAAACGAACATAAGTGCGGGCAGTGTAGCAAGGGAGGGGAAGCCTTGTCAGCCGATGGGGCGCACCTCCCCCTGCCCGGGCAGATAAAAGTCTCTTCCTGTGTCAGAAACAGGATGAAATGCGCTCAGCGGGGGGGATCGACCCGCCCGGCGCCATTGCCGTTGACCCGAAACCAGCCGGCAATGCTGTAGCGCTCCCGGCTTGCGGGCAGCACCTCGTGGGGAAACTCTTCAGACAGGAAGAGCACCAGCCGCCCGCCCCGGGGGGAGACATCCATCAGAAACTGCTCGCAGTCGTCATAGACCCGCAATATTCCCCCCGCCTCTGGCTGCCAGTCGTTGTTCAGGTAGAACACCGAGGTGAGCCGGCGGTTGGATCGCCCGGCGAAGGCGTCGCGATGGGTGGCGTAGAAGTCCCCCTGACGGTAGCGGGCAAAGTGGGCCTCGTAGTCGAACAGCCCCAACATCAGGCTGCGATTGGCGGCCAGACGCAGGGACTCCATCCGGGCCAGATAGTCGGCCACCGGCGCGCCGAGGGAGGCGTCGAGCCAGTGGATCTGATCCCGACGGATATCGCGGTTGTCCTGATGCTGGGTCTCGCGCCCGATCCCCGCCGGTCGCCACTCGTCCGGCAGGCAGGCCTTGAGGGCATCCACCTCGGCGGCGGTTAAAAAATCATCCACTATCACCCAACCCCGGGTGTAGATGGCATCCATGACGGCTTGATAGTCCAAGATAGGCTCGCAGCGAGGGGAGAGAGTGCGCTTTGTAGCGACTTCGGACCATCGGCACAAACCGGATTGCTTCTCTTGAGAAGTCCCGCCATCAATAGGAGTCTGGGGGGCACAGACGCCCTCCCCCTTGCTCCCCGGCCCTCGGCCCGTTAACGTGCAAGGATTGTCCCCGGGCGCCTTGTCGCCCCTCTTGCATCAGGAGAAACCATGCCCCTGCCCCTCATCCCCCTGCAACGACTCGATGGCACGGCCTGGTCCACCGCCGATCTGCAGGGCCGTATCGTGCTGGTGGTCAACGTGGCAAGCCGCTGCGGTTTTACCCCCCAATACACCGGGCTTGAGGCCCTCTATCGCCAGTTCGGCCCCCAAGGCTTCGAGATCCTGGGCTTTCCCTGCGATCAGTTCGGCCATCAGGAGCCGGGCGATGCCGAGGAGATCGCCCGCTTCTGCTCTCTCGACTACCCGGTCAGCTTCCCCCTGATGGCCAAGTGCGAGGTCAACGGCGCCGGGGCCCACCCCCTCTATCGCTGGCTCAAGGAGCAAAAGCCCGGACTCCTTGGCAGCGAGGCCATCAAGTGGAACTTCACCAAGTTCCTGATTGACCGTGAAGGCCGGGTGGTGGACCGCTTCGCCCCCCAGACCAGGCCGGAGGATCTGGTGCAGGCCATCGAGGGACTGCTCTGACGGGTGTGCGCCGAGGCGAAGCGGGCCCCTCTTAGCGCCCCCCTGGCCTTTCCCTGCCGGGATGGCCGTGGCAACCCTGCTCGCGACACGGCTGCTGCGCGTGCGCCTCGCATCTGCTATATTACGCGCCCACTGTCTCTTGTGCGGTCGCTTTGCCGGGCTCAGGCCCAGCCTCGATGGCGGCCCACCCTATTTTCCATGTCGTGACGGACCAAGGCTGCCGTCACCCGTTGAGCCCAAGGCTCGGAGTGTCCCTCGAACATGTCATTCAATGAACTGGGTCTGTCACCGCACATCCTGCGGGCCGTCAAGGAGCTGGGTTACGAACAACCCACCCCCATCCAGCAGCAAGCCATTCCCGCCATCCTGGCCGGGCAGGACGTGCTGGGCGGCGCCCAGACAGGCACGGGCAAGACGGCCGGTTTCACCCTGCCCATGCTTCATCGACTGCTGGCCAACCACGGCCGTGGCGGTCGTCGCCAGGTGCGAGCCCTGGTGCTGACCCCGACCCGGGAGCTGGCCGCCCAGGTGGGCGAGAGTATCATCAAATATGCCCACCACCTGCCGTTTCGTACCCTGATCGCCTATGGCGGCGTCAGCATCAAGCCGAACCTGGACGCCATCAAGCTCGGGGTCGACATCCTGGTCGCCACCCCGGGCCGCCTGCTGGATCTGCTGACCCAGGGCGCCCTGACCCTGAGCGCCCTCGAGGTACTGGTGCTGGATGAAGCGGACAGAATGCTCGACATGGGGTTCATCACCGACATTCGCCGCATCATGAAGGCCCTGCCGGAGGAGCGTCAGACCCTGCTCTTCTCCGCCACCTTCTCCAATGACATCAAGGCGCTGGCGGACGATCTGCTCAAGGATCCCACCCTCATCGAGGTGGATCCCAGCAACACCGCCGCCGAGCAGGTAAGCCAGCGCATCATCCAGGTCGATCGGGAGCGCCGCCGGGAGATGCTCTCCCACATGATTGGCCGTGGCAACTGGCAGCGGGTGCTGGTGTTCGTGCGCACCAAGCAGATTGCCGACAGGCTCGCCCAGCAAATGCAGAAAGATGGCCTGGATACGGTCGCCATCCACGGTGACAAGAGCCAGGGGGCCCGCAACCGGGCGCTGGCGGATTTTCGTGAAGGCAAGGTGCGGGTGCTGGTTGCCACCGACATCGCCGCACGGGGTCTGGACATCGATCAGCTGCCCCACGTGATCAACTTCGAGCTGCCCCAGATGGCGGAGGATTACATCCACCGCATCGGCCGCACCGGCCGTGCCGGGCGCGGCGGCGAGGCCATCTCCCTGGTGAGCCAGGACGAGCTGGGTCAGCTCAAGGAGATCGAGGCGCTGATCGGCCAATCCCTGACCGTGGAGATCCTGGAAGGGTACGAGCCGAGCGGCAAGCCGAGCCGTCAGACCCTGCCGGGCAGCAAGCCGGTGCAAAACCCGCCCCGCGCCCGTGGCGCCGCCAATACCAAGGGTGGCAACGGCAAAACAACCGCAGGCAAGAGCAAGGCGAAGAGCGATGGCGGCAAGAAGCCAGCCCCAGCCCGCAAGCGGGAAGTGGTGGGCGAGGACATCGGTTTCGCCCCCATGCGCCGTCTACCCAAGGCCCAGCGGGGCGACTATCAGGACAACTCCAACGAGGAGTGAGACGGTGCGAGCACTGCGTCCTGAACAACAAAAAACCGCCCGAGGGCGGTTTTTTCATGCGCCAGCCTCGGCAGACAGGACCAGATGCAGCAGGGGATAAGGTTTGCCCTGCCCGTCCAGTGCCGAGCGGCCCACCACCTCGAAACCCAGGTGGCGATAAAAACCGAGGGCCGGTTCATTTTGCTCGTTGACATCCACCCGGGTCGCCCCCAGATGGTGGATGGCATCGGCTACCAGCAGACGGCCCACTCCGCCCCCCTGCCTGCCGGGGTCGACGAACAGCATCTCGATACTGCCCTCGGCCACCCCGATAAAACCGACGATCTCGCCATTGTCTACTCTGGCACAGTTCAGCGTCACGGCATCAAAATAGTGCTCCAGGATCAAGGGCCTCAGGGCCGCTATGTCGGCTTCTTGCAGGAAGTGGTGGCTGGCGCGCACCGATGCCTCCCAGATGGTGATAAGGGTTGGGTGATCGCACTTTTGTGCGGCGTCAATTTTCATCGCTACCTCAATATGTTGCGGATAACAGCCCACGCCTTTGATGATGCAGCAGTCCATGGGACTTATTGCGGCGCCTTGATAACAAACCCTTTCTCGATGCCGGCCTTGAAACCGAGTCCCTCATAGAGGCGATGAGCGGCCTCCCGCCCCTCCCCTGAGAGCAGCATCACCTTGTAGCAATCCAGCTCCCAGGCCAGCGCCAGGGTATGCTCCAGCAACTGATGGCTGAGCCCCTGGCGGCGAAACGCGGCACCCGTGATCACATGCTCTATGATGCCGAAGGGTCGGCCGCCGTTGGTGAGGGTCGGGATCACCCCGAGCTGGCAGCTGGAGGCCAGCTGCCCCTCCACCAGGGCCACCATGATGCGGGTATGGGGCAGATCAAGCATCGCCGCCAATCCCTCGCGGGCCCCTTGCTCGTCGAGCACGGGGTCCTGAGGCCTGAGTTCCTGATAAAGGGCCAGCAGCCCGGCCAAGTCCTGCGCCTCACACTCTCTTATCACCACTGTCGTCATCATGCTGATCTCCCTTGGCATCGATATCAGGCGGGTCTTGGGGCAAACATGATGATGGCCATGCCGATCAGGGCCACCCCGGCCCCCACCAGATCCCACAGGCTGGGTTTGATGCCATCCACGGCCCAGAGCCAGAGAATGGCCACGAAGATGTAGACGCCGCCATAGGCGGCATAGACGCGGCCAGCGGCGGTCGGGTGCAATGAGAGCAGCCAGGCGAACAGGGCCAGGGTCTTGAGTTCAACCATGAATACTCGGGATCCTTGCAGGCAGAATGGACTTCTTGTGGCAAATCATACTGTTATATCCAGCCACTGCAATCGGCTTTCGAGGTGCACGGTTCAGGGCACGGGAGGCAGATGGCGGAGCGCGAACAGGATCGAGGAACATCATGCGCTTGGCATGGCGTGCGGTAGGTATAGAGGGTATGGGTAGAAAGCCGACAGGGAACGGGCTGCGCTGTGCTTAAAAACAGTCAGGCCCGCCGAAGCGGGCCTGACGACAGGATTAGCGGGTCTTGACCGCCTGCAGCAGCACGGAGACATCCGGCCCGAAGCGGCGGGCTCGGATGGCCTCCTGGATATCCTGCTCGTCGTAGCGACTGGCGGGGTAGACCACCACGCAGGCGGTGTCACCGGGAGCGAGGAAGTGGGTCTCGCCAAAGGGGGTGTAGCGGGTGGCACCGATGCTGATGAGCGCATGGGCCGGGCGCTCCGCCTGGGTCAGCAGCCCCTGGATATGCTCGGCCGGGCCTTCGTCCTGCTGATGGTTGAACTTGTCGATGGCCCACGCCAGCAACTGACCGTGGAAATAACTGTAATCCACCGCCGCGCTGTCGATCCCGTAGGGGTGCAGCTCACCATCCCGCTCCAGATAGCAGGCAATGCGGTAGTCATCGAGCTCGCATCCGGCGGCAAAGTGGGTCAGGGGCAGCAGGTTCGCGGCCAGCCCCTTGCTCTCTTCACCCCAGTTCTTCTTCTCGCTGATCTTGTTGGCATTGGGGCGACGGATGGAGCAGTCGTTGTAGGCGCCAAACGCCTTGGGATGGATGGCCACCACCTGCTCCCCCGCGTACTCCAGCTCGCACCACAGTGCCACCTCGGGTTCAATCTGCACCTTTTCGTCCCCGCTCACCGCCGCCTCCGGCAGGAAGATGGCCTCGCCGCTCAGGGGAAAAACCCCGAGCTGGCCGGGATGGTTCGGCACATAGAAGGGGAACAGCGCCTTGGGGGCGACCTTGTCGTCAACCTTGACGGCGACGAAATCCGCCGCCTCCCCTGCCTGCTCCAGGTGACCGGCGAAGTTGCCCGCCACGCCCAGTCCGATAAAGGGGGTCTGTGAGGTGATCTGCATCTGTGGCTCCACTGGCGCGGCCAGGGCCGCCGCCTCGTTGTCGTTGTTCAGGGCGGCAATACCGCCAAAGAGGGAGCTTATTAGAGCACAGCCCCCGGACGGCGCCCAGCCACCGGGCCACAAGCTGTGCACCAGGGCGGATTTTCCCTCACCATCTGGCCATAAAGTCGGCAGTCAATGCGAAGCTGTGATCCCGATGCTTGGGAGAGCCCGGCACTTTTGCTAGGCTGCCCTATTCATTTGCCGTTCGGGAGCCGTCGCAAGGCCATGACCACCCACTTTCAGGGGCGCTTCGAGGTGGAGTTCAAATACCGCCTGACGGATAGCGCCGCCTTTGTGCATACCCTCACGGCCCTCGGCCCCGAGGTGATGGTGGCGGACAATCATGAGCAGGACTGCTACTTCGACACGGCAGACGGCGCCCTGGCCCGGGCAGAGAAGAGCCTGATCATCCGCACCATGGCCCCCAGCGGCATCCGGCTCTGGATAGTCAAAGGGCCCGGACCCGATCGCTGCGAGGCGGTCAACATCACCGACGCCGACAAGGCCGCCAGCATGGTGCGCACCCTGGGCTACCGGCCGGTGCTGACCATCGACAAGCGGCGCAGCATCTATTTTCTGGGGGCCTTCCACGTCACGGTGGATCACCTGACAGGTGTCGGTGATTTTGCCGAGCTCGCCATCATGACTGACGACGAGGCCGCCCTGCCCGCCTACCGCGCGCAGTTGCTGGCACTGGCTAGCCAGCTGGGACTGGCGCCCGAGATGCGGGAAACCCGCTCCTATCGCACCCTGTGCGAGCAGCGAGCCCCCCTTTGACAAGCGGCAACAAGAGGAATCTGCCCATGATCGACAAACTCGCCTGGCTGACCTTCAAGGAGGGACAACTGCTGTGCGCCCGCTCCCACGGCAAGGACATCTACTACATTCCGGGGGGCAAGCGCGAGCCGGGCGAGAGCGACGAGGCGGCCCTCGTTCGTGAAATCGAGGAAGAGCTCGCGGTCACCCTGAAACCCGACACCCTGGCGTTCGCCTGCGAGTTCAGCGCCCAGGCGGACGGCAAGCCGCAAGGGGTGAATGTCAATCTGCGTTGCTACACGGGGGACGCCGACGGCACGCCCGTCGCCTCGGCGGAGATCGCCGAGCTGCGCTGGCTGGACAGCCGCCACCTGGCCGAAGTCTCCCCCGTCTCCCGCCTGCTGTTCCAGTGGCTGGCAGCGCAGGGACTGATCCATTAAGAGACGGCGCACCTGACCGGATGATAATGGCACCGGCAGGAGAGTCCGCGCCCGAGACGTTAATCCCCCACGTGGGCCAAGAGAGAAGATGAGGACATTCAATGGAGATCCTTGAGGTCGAGAGTACCAGAGGCATCAAACCGGCGCTGATCGCCCTGCTGCAAGATTGCGTGGCCAGCGGTGCCTCGGTGGGCTTTCTGCCTCCCCTGCAGGAAGAGCAGGGGCTGGCGTACTGGCAAGGCATCGAGGGGGAGCTGGCGGATGGAGTGCGCAAGCTCTGGGTGGCGTTTGATCAGCACCATCTGGTGGGCGCCCTGCAGCTCTCCCTGTGCACCAAGGCCAACGGGGGCCACAGGGCCGAAGTGGAAAAGCTGATGGTCCACAGCCAGGCCCGTGGCAAGGGGGTGGGCCGCGCCCTGATGAACGCCATGGAGCAAGGGGCCCGTGACGCCAGGCGTACCTTGCTGGTGCTGGATACCCGGGTCGGCGACGTGGCCTCCAGCCTCTATCGCCAGCTCGGCTATCAAGAGGCCGGCCAGATCCCGGACTTCGCCCGCAATGGGGACGGCACCCTCGCCGCCACCCAGTTCTTCTACAAGCAGCTCTGAGGCAGACGGCCTGGCAAGACCGGACAGCGTGCCGGTCTTGCCCCCGCCAAGGCTCGGCGCACATAGGTTTTTGGTTCAATCAGACTCATCGGCAAGGAGCCATCATGATATTGGAAGTCGCCCATCTGCAGATCATTCCCGACAAGGCCACTGACTTCGAGCAGGCCTTCGCCCGGGCCCAGCACATCATCAGCGCCATGCCCGGCTACCTGGGCCACCAGTTGCAGCGTGCCCTGGACGATCCCCATCACTACCTGCTGCTGGTGCAGTGGGCGCGGCTGGAAGATCACACCCGGGGGTTCAGGGGCTCCCCTCAGTACCAGGAGTGGAAGGCCCTGCTGCACCACTTCTACGACCCCTTCCCCAGGGTCGAACATTTTCAGGATGCAACACCGATCAGTGCCGCAAGCTGAGCCTTGATCAGCTCGTCCCGTCACGGGCTGATCAATGGCGTCAGGCCAGGCGCTCGGCCCTGTGGGCAATCTGCGGCTCGGCAAAGGCGCTCTGGGCCGCGATGAGCTGCAGCTCGTAGGCATTCGCCTCCCAGGTCTGTCGCAGCACCGCATCCACCGCGGCGTTGGTGCGCTCGAAGGCGCTCACCCCATCATATCCCGCCTGCAGGTTGGCCAGCATCAGGGCGCTGATGAGATCCCCCACGCCCACCGGTTGGCGCGCGAAATCGTAAAGGGGACGGGCGATCAGATAGTCTCCCTCGGGGGTGGCAAGCAGCATCTCGAAGCGGCCGGGGACGCTGGCGGCGCGACCCAGGTGCTTGACCAGCACCATCTTCACCCCCTTCTCCAGCAACTGGTGTGCGGCGACCCGGGTCTGGGCCAGGGTTGTCAGATGGACATCGCACAGGGTCTCCAGCTCCAGCAGATTGGGGGCCATGATGTCCGCCACCGGCAGGGCCTGCTCGGTGAGAAAGCGGGTGACGCCCGGGGCGACGATGCACCCCTTCTCCGGATGCCCCATCACGGGATCGCAGAAATAGAGGGCCGCCGGATTGGCTCGCTTCACCGCCGCCACCACCGCCAGGATCTCGTCCCCCTGCTCCGCCGAGCCCAGATAGCCGCTCAGCACCGCATCGCAGCGCGCCAGCACCTCGATATTGCAAAGCCCCTGGCACAGGGCGGCAATGTGGCCCGCCGGCATCGCCATTCCCTGCCAACCCGCCTCGTACTGGGTGTGGTTGGAGAACTGCACCGTATTGATGGGCCACACCTCCATGCCGAGACGGCGCATGGGGAACACGGCGGCGCTGTTGCCGGCACAGCCAAACACCACGTGGGACTGGATAGAGAGAATGCGTTTCATCGACACCACCGCACAAGAAACCTGAGGAAAAGAGGCAATATATCGGATGAAGAGACGGCTCTTCCAGCAATTAACGCCCTGACTCCCTATTTATGCTTCTGCAGGCCTAACCTGCCGCATATTTGACCGCCGCTACCCTGTTTCTGTACAACCCTGGAGCCATCTCCCCCGCTGCTGCGGGGTGATAAATGTATTTGCACACTTCTTGTCTGATGGCATATAAGGTGGTTTTTCAATCAACCATGAACAGTCGGGATCAAGGATGAGGTCCGATGAAAAGGCGCCAGTCGGCAGTCGGCAGTCGGCAGTCGGCAGTCGGCAGTCGGCAGTCG
>NZ_CAWMFQ010000089.1:0-9474 GCF_963866995.1 Aeromonas sp. ZOR0002
CGAGATCCACGAACTGCTCTGATCCTGGCCGCCTGGATGTTCAACGACGCCAGCCAATGGGCGACCAGACCGACCCCGTATCGAGCAGTGGGGCGACCTCATATCAAGCGAGCGCCATGAGCGGCGCCAACCTCCCCTGCCGGTAGCCTGCGCTCGGGCTGCCGGGCGCATAAATCGTACCGATTTTCTCGTTTGGTATCATCGGCTGACGCTATAGCGACTTTTTGCTTCTGGTCTGCAACAATGAGGTCGACACCCCATAACAACACAACGCCGGGTGTCGGAAGCAAACGGACAGACCAGAAAAGGATATTCTATGACTTCATTCTCCCTGTTGGCCCCCGCCATCGCCCGCGACGTGCTCGATCACGCGCTTGCGCTGGGTGCCGACTTCGCCGAGCTGTTTGTGGAGCGCAAGCGCCGCAGCCAGCTCAGCCTGCTCTCCAGCCAGATAGAGAACATCAGCGGTGGTCTCGACTTCGGTATCGGCGTTCGCCTGTGCTACGGCCACAAGGTGCTCTACGGCTACACCAACCTGGCCGATCGCAACGAGCTCTTGCGCATCGTTACCCTGCTGGCGGCCAAGGACAGGCGTGACCCCGTGGTCACCGCCACTGCCTTTGACTTCACCCGCCTGACCGACCGCAACCCGATCGCTCTGCCGCTGTCGGCCGACAAGCTGCTGGAGCAGAAGATCGCCTACCTGCATGCCATGGACGCTGCGGCCCGCGCCGAGAGCGACAAGGTGAGCCAGTTCTCGGGCAACGTGCTCGGCTGGGAACAGGAGGTGGAGATCTTCAACAGCGAAGGAGTCCAGGTGAGCGATCGCCGCCACTACAACCGCATCATGGCCCAGACCATCGCCCTGGACGGGGGCGAGCAGAGCGTAGGTTATGAAGCCCCCGGTGCCATGAAGGGATGGGAGCATGCCGAGAGCATCGATCCCCGCGAGCTGGCTCTCACCGCCACCCGCCAGGCACTGGTGAAGCTGGGCGCCGCCCCCTGCCCGAGCGGCAAGCTGCCGGTCATCATGGAGAGCGGCTTTGGCGGCGTCATCTTCCACGAGGCGTGCGGTCACCTGCTGGAGACCACCTCGGTGGCCAAGAAGGCATCCGTGTTCCACGACAAGATGGGTCAGCTCATCGCCAATCCGGCGGTCAGCGCAGTGGACGAGGGCTTGCAGGGCAACGCCTGGGGCTCCATCAACGTCGATGACGAGGGGATGGCGACCCAGCACACCCAGCTCATCAAGGACGGCGTGCTGACCGGCTTCCTGGTGGACAGAATGGGGGCCCTTCGCACCGGCTACGCCCGCACCGGTTCCGGGCGCCGGGAATCCTACAAGTTCGCCCCCGCCTCCCGCATGCGCAACACCTATATCGAACCGGGCAACTACAGCCTCGACGACATGCTGGCAACCGTGGAACACGGCATCTATGCCAAGCGGATGGGGGGTGGCTCTGTGCAGCCCGGTACCGGCGAGTTCAACTTCAACGTGCAGGAGGCCTACCTCATCGAGGGGGGCAGGATCACCCGGCCCCTCAAGTCGGCCACCCTGATCGGCACCGGCCCGCAGGTATTGAAGGAGATCTCCATGGTAGGGCGCGATCTGGCCCTCTCCGCCGGCATGTGCGGCTCGGTCTCCGGATCCATTCCAACCTCGGTCGGCCAGCCGCCGCTCAAGGTTGACAGCATTCTGGTCGGAGGGAACGCCTGATGAACGTCCATGACACTCTATGCGGTTCCATCTCCCGCCTCATTCGCGTTTCAGTCGGCCAGCCGCCGCTCAAGGTTGACAATATCCTGGTTGGGGGGAACGCCTGATGAGCCAACTCGACATGAACCAACTGCTTGCCCGTCTATTGGACCAGGTCGCCGATCTGGGTGCCGAGGCAGACGTCATCGCCAATCAGGAGAAGGCCTTCTCCCTCAAGGCCGACAAGGGCGAGCTCAGTGAATACAAGGTCACCAGCAGCCAGCAGATCGGCATTCGCCTCATCAAGGAAGGCCGGGTCGGCATCGCCTATTCCGAGTCCCTCGACGCGTCGGCGCTGGATGCCATGGTGCAGGATGCGCTCGATGCGAGCCGCTTCGCCAAGGTGGACCCGGATCAACGCATCACAGTGCAGCAGAGCAGGCTCATCACCGACTGCGCCGAGATACATCAAGCCGACACCACGGCGGTGGAAGAGAAGATCGCCCTGACCCTGCGCCTCGAGTCCGACATGCTGGCCCTGCCGGACGTGACCGGCGCCCCCTACAACGGCTTCTTCGAGGGGGAGAGCCGCCTCTGGCTTGCCAACAGCCAGGGCAGCCTCTGCGAACATCAGGAATTCAGCGTCGGCTGCCACAGCTCCGCTCTCATCGAGCGGGAGGGCCGCCAGTCCATGCACTACCAGGGACAGTACGCACGGCGCTTCGACGAGTTGGAGAGCCAGCCTCTCATCCGCCAGATCCACGCCGTGGCCGATGGCCTGCTGATGGGTGAGGCGGTGCCGAGCGGTCGCTACAGCGTCATCTTCAGCACCCACTGCTTTGCCAGCCTGTTTGGCTGCTTCGAGTCCGCCCTGTCTGGCAAGTGGGCCCAGCAGGGGATCAACCCCTGGCGCGACAAGCTGGGCCAAAGCGTGGCTTCTCGCTGGCTCACCCTGGAGAGTCGTGCCTATATGCCGGGGGGCATGAAGATCAAGGCGTTTGACGGCGAAGGGGCCGCCACTTCGGATCTCCTGCTCATCGGCGAGGGGGAGCTCAAGACCCTGCTGCACAACAGCGCCACCGCCCGCCACTTCGGCGTGACGAGCAACGGTGCAGCCGCCCGCAGTGCCCGCAGTGCCCTGGACGTGGCCCCTCGTCACCTGGTGTTCGGGCTCGGCCCCCACGGCGAGGCCGAGGTACAAAGCGGTGTGTACCTGGAGCTGGTCAAGCTGGACGGCCTGCACTCCGGGGCCGATGCGGTGAGCGGCGACTTCTCGTTCGGCGCCTCCGGCTTCCTCTGCCGAAATGGCGAGCGCGTGGCGCCGGTACGCGGCATCACGGTGGCGGGCAACTTCTATCGTCTGCTCGGGGAGCTGGAAGCGGTCGGCAACCAGCTGCACCACGACGATGGCAAGGACTTCTATGCCCCGCTGATCCGCTTTGGCGGGCTCAGCATTGCCGGCAAATAAGAGGGGGAGCCTTACTCGGCTCTTCCCCCTTCAAGCGGCGCCATCAGGCGCCGCTTTTTTTATCCATGGCGCCCCCCGACAGCCACTTCTAACCTCAAAGAGCCACCGACCGCGTTGGCCGGGAACTCTGGAGAATACGACGATGGACAACACCCTGGTCTGGGCCGACATTCCGACACGGGATCTGGATCGCGCCATGGACTTCTACTCGGCCCTGCTCGATGTGCAGGTCACCCCCATCCAGGAAGAGACCATGCGCTTTGCCATGCTGCGCCACGACGGCAGCAACGCGGCGGCCTGTCTCGGCCCCATGGACAAATATCACCAGCCCGGCGGTGCCGGTCCCCTCATCTATCTCTCCCTAGGTGACAGGCTGCAGGAGGCGGAGCTGCTGGTCCCACGGCTCGGCGGGCGGGTGCTGGAGCCTCTGCACAGCATCGGCAGCGGTCATGGATCCCGGGTCATCATCGAGGATACCGAAGGCAACTGGCTGGCCCTCTATGCCCCACCAGCCAGCTGACGTCCGGATACGCAGAAACAACAACGGCGACCTGATGGTCGCCGTTGTTGTTTAACTGCACTTGCCGGCCATTACGCCTCTGGATTGAGGCGGGTCGGGATGCCGGTACGCTGTTCCAGCACCTGCTTGACCACGTTGGAATCGCTGTCAGCGTGGGCGATGAAGCGGGTGGTCGCCGGGGTCATGGGCAGCGGCACGGAGGCGGTGGAGTTGAACTCTTCCTCGGTGCGCGACAGCGGCTCGTGCACTTCCATGTAGCGACCGCCATCCGGCTCGACCGTGGTCTTGACCGGCTGGTTGACAAACTGGACGCGGGTGCCGACCGGCACGTGATCGAACAGATACTTGATGTCGTCGGCGCGCAGGCGCACGCAGCCGCTGCTCACCCGCAGACCGATGCCGAAGGTGGCGTTGGTGCCGTGGATGGCGTACAGGTTGCCGATGTAGAGCGCGTGCAGGCCCATGGGGTTGTCCGGGCCGGCCGGCCAGACCGCGGGCAGGGTCTTGCCCTGAGCGGCGTAGCGGCGACGGATATTCTCGGTCGGGGTCCAGGTCGGGTTGGCACGCTTGCGCTCAACCTTGGTGATCCAGTTCTCCGGGGTGTTGACCCCGAGCTGGCCGATGCCGATGGGCAGCACATGCACCACGTTCTTGCCCTTCGGGTAGTAGTAGAGACGCATCTCGGCCACGTTGATGACGATCCCTTCGCGGGGAGCGTTGGGCAGGATCAGCTGATGGGGAATGATCAGCGTGCTGCCCGCCTTGGGCAGGTAGGGGTCGACGCCCGGGTTGGCTTCCATGATGTTGGTCAGACCCAGTTGGAAGTCGGAGGCGATCTGCTCCAGCGGACGGTTGTCTGCGGGCACCACGTATTCCTGGTTCTCACCGATCAGGCGGCTGTTGGCCGCAGGCAGCTGGTATTCAACGGCGGCGGCCTGCTGGCTGACCAGCGCCAGCGTACATAAAAGAGCCGAAGCGGCAATGCGAAGGGGATTCATAAAATTCCTGTATGGTTTCCTGTTCCTGTGGGCCTTTGCCCTGCTCATCATCGGTCTCTTGTGGGCCCGTCACCGGGGACCAACAACCGAGCGCGCATTCTTTCCCGAGCAGGGCAAAATTTCAACTTGGAGATGGTCTTTTTCGCCGAAAAGATCCATTTCACCGCCAACTCGGGGGCATCTTTCACCCCTTGCACTCTAGCAACCCCAGTCTGAGCGTAAAATGAACATGGCGCAGGCATGCCAAGGCCGTCCCAAATTGCATGACGAGGCGGTCACGAGTACAATCTCGCACCCCGTATATCCGGAGTATTGAGTCACCTCCTGCTCCGATGTACCCCCATCGGATGGCCGTGCGTCGAAGACGGTCGCGCCACCGATGAACCCACACGACGCCATCAGGTGGCGCCGTCCTGATTTGCAATCAGATAAAAGAGTCCAACATGTTCAGACCAGAATTGCTCTCCCCTGCCGGGACCCTCAAGAACATGCGCTACGCCTATGCCTATGGCGCAGACGCCGTCTATGCGGGCCAGCCGCGCTACAGCCTGCGGGTACGCAACAACGAATTCGATCACGAGAATCTGCAGCTCGGCATCAACGAGGCCCATGCCCTCGGCAAGCAGTTCTATGTGGTGGCCAACATCCAGCCCCACAACTCCAAGCTCAAGACCTTCATCCGCGACATGCGCCCTGTGGTGGATATGAAGCCGGATGCACTCATCATGTCCGACCCCGGCCTCATCATGATGATGCGCGAAGCCTTCCCCGACATGCCTATCCACCTCTCGGTGCAGGCCAACGCGGTCAACTGGGCCACGGTGAAGTTCTGGCATCAGATGGGCCTGACCCGTGCCATCCTCTCCCGCGAGCTGTCTCTCGACGAGATCGAGGAGATCCGCATGCAGGTGCCGGAGATGGAACTGGAAGTCTTCGTCCACGGGGCGCTGTGCATGGCCTACTCCGGCCGCTGCCTGCTCTCCGGCTACATCAACAAGCGTGACCCCAACCAGGGTACCTGCACCAACTCCTGCCGCTGGGAGTACAAGGTGCACGAGGGCAAGGAAGATGACGTGGGCCAGATCGTCCACCGCCAGGAGCCCATCGCCGTGCAAAAGGTGGATCCGACCCTGGGCGCAGGCAAGCCAACCGATGCCCTGGTGCTGCTGGAAGAGTCCAACCGCCCGGGCGAGTTCATGACTGCGTTTGAAGACGAGCACGGCACCTACATCATGAACTCCAAAGATCTGCGCGCCGTCGAGCACGTCGAGCGCCTGACCAAAATGGGCGTTCATTCCCTGAAAATCGAAGGCCGTACCAAGTCCTTCTACTATTGCGCCCGTACCGCGCAGGTCTATCGCAAGGCCATCGACGATGCGGTGGCTGGCCGTCCGTTCGATCCGACCCTGATGGGCACCCTCGAGAACCTGGCTCACCGCGGCTACACCGAGGGCTTCCTGCGCCGTCACAACCACAGCGAATACCAGAACTACGACTACGGTTACTCCGTCTCCGACACCCAGCAGTTCGTCGGCGAGATCACCGGTCGCAATGGTGACATGGTCGAAGTCGAGGTGAAGAACAAGTTCCTGCTGGGCAACAGCCTGGAGCTGATGACCCCCCAGGGCAACCTCAGCTTCAACCTGGAGCAGATGCAGAACCGCAAGGGCGAGCTCATCGACACCGCACCGGGTAACGGCCACGTGGTCTACGTGCCGGTTCCCAAGGAGATCGACGTGAATTACGGTATCCTGCTGCGCAACCTCGGCGAGCGCGAGGATACCCGTCAACCTCACTCGGCGGCCTGAGATGGCACTGCTCATCACCGACAAGTGCATCAACTGTGACATGTGCGATCCGGAGTGTCCGAACCAGGCCATCACCCTGGGGAGCAAGATCTACGAGATAGACCCGGATCGCTGCACCGAATGCGTCGGCCACTATGAGAAGCCCACCTGCATCAGCGTCTGCCCTATCGACTGCATCATCTGGGATCCCGCCCACGTGGAGACCGAAGATCAGCTGATGGAGAAATTCGTGCGGATGCACAGGCAGTAAACCTGCATCAGCGTCTGCCCTATCGACGGCATCCTCCGGGATCCCGTCCATAGGGTGGAGACCGAAAATCAGTTGATGGAGAAGTTCGTGCGGATGCACAGGCAGTAACGCCTGCATCAGCGTCTGCGCCCCATGGACGGCATCCTCCGGGATCCCGTCCATAGGGTGGAAACCGAAGATCAGTTGATGGAGAAATTCGTGCGGATGCACAGGCAGTAGCTGTAGCACCTGCATCAGCATCTGCGCCCCATGGACGGCATCCTCCGGGATCCCATCCATCGGGTGGGAAACCGAAGATCAGCTGATGGAGAAATTCGTGCGGATGCACAAGCAGTCAGCGTCTGACACTCGCGGGTGCATTATCCAGAAATAGAAAAAGCCGGGCATGCCCGGCTTTTTCTATTGCGCTGCCCTTCCCTCAGGGTTTGACCAGTTTTTGCAGCGCCTCGAGTTCGCGCTGGGCTTCCAGCAACTCGGCCTGGGACTCCTCCAGCTTGGACTGCTTCTTGGCAATCTTGTCCGGCTTGCCCGATACCCGTGCGCTCTGCAACTCGGCCAGCCGCTCTTCCACTTCTTCCCTCTGCTTGACCACCTTGCGTTGCTGCTCCTCAAGGAGCCCGGCATCGGTACAATGGGCCTCCAGGTTGCGCAGTGCCCGCTCAAGGCCGGCTACCTGCTCCTGGTTGTTGTGCGCCCTGGCGAACGCAAGCTGATCCGTCACGGCCTGCTGTCTGGCCTTGCAGCCGATGTTTTCACTACCATAGGCTTGTCCGGCCAACAACAATAAGCCTATTCCGGCGATATTCCACATAACAACCTCTGTGTTCTGTCATACTGGATGGCCGTCCATGAGACCTGACTCCCTGTGTGAGGTCAAGACACACGGGGCCGGGCTACGACAGAGTGTGCTCTGCATCATGCCGGGCCGCTTTCGCCGAGGCTACAATGGCCCTTTCAATCAGGAGAGCCACATGACCCAACACATTCTCATCATTGCCAACGGCGCCCCCTATGGCAGCGAGTCCCTGTTCAATGCCCTGCGCCTCGGCATCGCCCTCAAAGAGGAGGGAAAGGTAGACCTCAACCTCTTCCTGATGTCGGATGCCGTCACTGCTGCTCTGGCCGGGCAGGCTCCGGCCGAGGGCTACAACCTGCGCCAGATGCTGGAGATACTGCTGGCTCAGGGCACCCGGATCCGGCTTTGCAAGAGTTGCACCGATGCGCGCGGCATCACCCCGCTACCCCTTGTCGAGGGCATAGAGATAGGCACCCTCCCCTTGCTGGCCCAATGGACTCTGGCCGCCGACAAGGTGCTGACCTTCTAGCCGTCAGGGCCCGGCCCGGACCAGCGCAGGGCGCGAGGTCCGGGTACTCAGACCATAGAGCATCAGGATCACCAGGCAGAGCAGCGCCATCAGAGCGTAAAGCCAGCTCCCGCCCCAGTGGGCCAGCACCCAGCCTCCCAGCAAGGCCCCCATGGCCACCCCGAGTCCGGAGATGGAGGCCGCCCCGAAATAGCTCCCCTTCAAATGACCAGGCGCCATCTGATCGATCAGCACATTGAGCAAGGGGAAGAGGATGCACTCCCCGACGCTCAGGAGGATCACCGCCACTATCCAGTGCCACCAGATGGCGGTATCCCCCAGCGCAAACTGCAACTGGGCGCCGAGAAAGAGCGCCACCCCGAGTTGCAGCTTGCGCCGCGTGGACCAGCGGGCAGTCAGGTGCAGCAGGGGGAACTGCAGCATCACTATGGTCAGCGCATTGGTCGTCACCAGCCAGCCGATGAGCCGCTCCACCTCCGGCGTCCCCGCGCGGGTCAGATACTGGATGAGGGGCGACTCGAACTGGGCGTAGACCAGCATCAGCAGCAGATTGGCCATGATCAGCAGCAGAAACCCCCTGTCCTGCCAGAGCACCCGCAGCACAGCACGCATGCCGGGCCCGGCCGCCTGGCTGGTGTGGCAACCCGCCAGCCTGAACCCGATGACAAAGACGATGCCAAGCAGCAGATAGCTGGCACTGAGCAACAGGAAGGTCTCCTGACGCGCGCTCAGGCCATAGGTGACGCCGAGCAGAGGACCGATGGCCGCCCCCAGGTTGAGCAGGAAATAACGCAGGTGCAGCGCCAGCTCACGGGCTTTGGGCTCGGCCAGATTGTCGGCCATCAGTGCCTTGCCCGGTGAGTCGATGAGCCCGTAGGAGAGTCCGCTGCCGATCACCCCGAGTGCCAGCCAGCCCACCTGGTGGGAGAGGCCGAGCAGGGCCACGCTGGCGGCGGAAACCAGGCAGCCGAACAACAGGATGTTGCGCCGCCCCCATTTGTCCGAGAGCCAGCCGCCATAGAAGCTGACAAGAGTGGAAAGCGCCGCCGTGGCCCCCAGGATGGCGCCTATCAGGGTCGCCGAAAGTCCGTAGTCACGGTAGAGCAGGATGGAGAGAAAGGGCCAGACCATGAAGAAGGTGGTACGCACCATGAAAGTGCCCAGGATGACGATCCAGACCAGGGAAGGAAACTGCCTGAGGTAGGCCCATGACATGCTGCAATTCCTTTTGCCAACGAAGCGGGGTCGTCCCTTATATCAAGGGGCGCCAAAAGGAACAAGGAGACAATCTGCGCCATGCCGGCGACAGGCACAAAAAAGCCGACCCAAGGGTCGGCTCTTTCACATACGGCAGCCTTATTCGGCAGCCGGCTCTTCGACGGCAACGGCAGCAGGAGCAGCAGCCGCTT
>NZ_CAWMFQ010000090.1:0-1857 GCF_963866995.1 Aeromonas sp. ZOR0002
GATTTACAGTCTGATCCCTTTGGCCGCTCGGGAACCCCTCCAGTTGCATAAATGCCACAACGGTAATTCTGCTTGCACCCGTTGTTTTTGTCGCTTTTGCTGGGCAAATAGACGACAGACATCCAAGCGTCGCGCATTTTATGGTAAGGATTTTGGGGATGCAACCATTGCACCTTGCAAAATGTGCATTTATGCCGGGTTCCAGGCAAAAAAACGCTCCTTCTCCGTCCCGACCGGACGCGTCCCTTGTCGCTCCCGATCCCTTGGTGTATGGTCGCCCTGCCCAAGAAACAGTGATGACACCATGACGACAGAGCATAACCCCTATTTGCAATTCACCCGCGAACAATGGGCGTTATTGCGCGATGCGGTCCCCCTGACCCTGACCGAGCACGATCTGCAGACCCTGCGCGGGATCAATGAGAAGGTGTCATTGCGAGAAGTGGAAGAGATCTACCTGCCCCTCTCCCGTCTCCTCAATCTCTACGTCAAGGCCAAGCAGCGCCGCAGCCGGGTGCTGGAGCAGTTTCTCGGTCAGTCCCGCGGCAAGGGCACCTATATCATCAGCATTGCCGGCAGCGTGGCGGGGGGAAAGAGCACCACGGCCCGTATCCTTCAGGCATTGCTGGAGCGCTGGCCGGAGCACCCCAGGGTGGAGCTGGTCACCACCGACGGCTTCCTGTTTCCCAACAAGGAGCTGGAAGCCCGTGGCCTGATGCGTCGCAAGGGGTTCCCCGAGTCTTATGACATCCGCCATCTGGTGGAATTTGTCGCCAATATCCGCGCCGGCCACGAGAAGGTCGAGGCCCCCGTCTACTCCCACCTCATCTATGACATCCTGCCCGACGAGAAGAAGGTGGTGGAGCAGCCGGACATCCTGATCCTGGAGGGGCTCAATGTGCTGCAAAGCGGCATGGACTATCCCCAGGACCCTCATCGCGTGTTCGTGTCGGACTTCGTCGACTTCTCCATCTATGTGGATGCCGACGCCGAGCTGCTGCGCACCTGGTACATCGATCGTTTTCTCAAATTCCGCAGCGGCGCCTTCTCGGATCCCGACTCCTATTTCCACCACTACGCCAAGCTGGCCGAGAGCGAGGCGACCGAGATCGCCAACAACATCTGGCAGGATATCAACTACCTGAATCTGCAAGAGAACATCTTGCCGACCCGGGAGCGGGCCAACCTCATCCTCACCAAGGGCAATGAGCACGCCATCGAGCAGATCAAGCTGCGCAAGTGACTACTGTCGCAGTGCATACATGGAAGAGGGGGCCCGCAGGCCCCCTCTTCCATTCAGTCCTCATGAGCGTATGGGTTCAGTCCCCCCGCCGCAGGGAGAGTTCCCCTCCCAGATAGAGCTTGAGCCCCTCTTCCGTCTCCAGACGCAGGGCTCCGCGTTCGTCGATCCCCCGGGCAATCCCGCGGATCACCTGCTCTCCCATCAGCAGCTTCACCGGCTGGCCGGCGAAGTGGTCGAGCCGGTTCCAGCTCTCGACAAAACTCGCCAACCCCGTCTGTTCGAAGGTCTGCATGGCCTGTTGCAGGTGCAGCAGCACGCAGGCGGCCAGCTCGTTGCGATCCACCAGCTCGGGCTGGATATGGCGCAGCTCGGACCAGGCCTGATCGATCTTCTCTCCCTCCCGACTCGGCATCGCCAGATTGAGGCCGACCCCGATCACCAGATGGCAGCTGGCACCCGCACTGCCGCTCATCTCCACCAGGATGCCCGCCAACTTGCGGCCCTGGTAATAGAGGTCGTTTGGCCACTTGAGCTCCACCCCGGGATAACCGAGGGACTCCAGCGCCTCGACCACCGCCACGCCGACCGCGAGACTCAGTCCCATGGCGGCCGCC
>NZ_CAWMFQ010000091.1:0-18509 GCF_963866995.1 Aeromonas sp. ZOR0002
TTCAAGGTTAGCCTTTCAACATGTAATTGGGACAGCGCCAAAAAATACCGGCCAGCAGGGCTGACCGGTACGGGATTGCGAGACGCGAGGCGCGTTTCTTACAACTGCGGGCCCGCCGCGACCAGGCGTTTGCCTTCGTCGTTGTCGGTGAAGCGCTCGAAGTTCTTGATGAAGCGCCCGGCCAGATCGGCCGCCTTGGCATCCCACTCGGCCTGGTCGGCGTAAGTGTCTCGCGGATCCAGGATGGCGGGGTTGACGCCCGGCAGCTCGGTCGGCACTTCCAGGTTGAACACCGGCAGTACCTTGGTCGGCGCCTTCTCGATGGAACCATCCAGGATGGCGTCGATGATGCCACGGGTATCCTTGATGGAGATCCGCTTGCCGGTGCCGTTCCAGCCGGTGTTGACCAGGTAGGCTTCAGCCCCTGCCGCTTCCATCCGTTTCACCAGCTCCTGGCCGTACTTGGTCGGGTGCAGGCTGAGGAAAGCCGCGCCGAAGCAGGAGGAGAAGGTCGGGGTCGGCTCTGTGATGCCGCGCTCGGTACCGGCCAGCTTGGCGGTAAAGCCGGACAGGAAGTGGTACTTGGTCTGCTCCTTGGTCAGCTTGGCGACCGGGGGCAGCACACCGAAGGCGTCTGCGGTCAGGAAGATCACCTTGGTGGCGTGACCCGCCTTGGAGACCGGCTTGACGATGTTGTCGATGTGATAGATGGGGTAGGAGACACGTGTATTCTCGGTCCGGGAACCGTCGTCGAAGTCGATGGTGCCATCGGCGGCCACGGTCACGTTCTCCAGCAGCGCATCGCGGCGGATGGCGTGGTAGATGTCCGGCTCGGCCTCTTCGGAGAGCTTGATGGTCTTGGCGTAGCAGCCCCCTTCGAAGTTGAACACGCCGTGATCATCCCAGCCGTGCTCGTCATCGCCGATCAGCTGACGCTTGGGATCGGTGGAGAGGGTGGTCTTGCCGGTGCCGGAGAGGCCGAAGAAGATGGCCACGTCCCCATCCTTGCCCACGTTGGCGGAGCAGTGCATGGAGGCGATGCCGCGCAGGGGCAGGAAGTAGTTCATCATGGAGAACATGCCCTTCTTCATCTCGCCACCGTACCAGGTGCCGCCGATGAGTTGCATCTTCTCGGTCATGTTGAAGGCGACGAAGTTCTCGGAGTTGAGACCTTGCTCCTTCCAGTTCGGGTTGGTGCACTTGGCACCGTTCATCACCACGAAGTCCGGTTTGAAGGTCTTCAGCTCCTCTTCGCTCGGGCGGATGAACATGTTCTTCACGAAGTGCGCCTGCCAGGCCACCTCGGTGATGATGCGCACCGCCAGGCGGGTGTCCGGGTTGGCGCCGCAGAAGCCGTCCACCACGAACAGACGCTTGCCGGAGAGCTGTTTGGTGACCAGCCCTTTCAGATGTGACCACACTTCCGGGGTAATCGCCTTGTTATCGTTTTTACCCTGGTCAGACCACCACACAGTATCCTGAGTAGTGGCATCTTTGACGATATATTTATCTTTAGGGGAGCGGCCGGTGAAGATGCCGGTGTTGACGTTGACGGCGCCAAGCTCGGTGACGACGCCACGCTCGAAGCCCTCAAGGTCTGAGCGGGTCTCTTCAGCGAAAAGCTGCTCATAGGAGGGGTTGCGAACGATTTCCTGGCTGTTTTTGATACCGTATTGGTCCAGCTTCAGTTGTTGGGCCAGGGTGGGTTCTACCACGATTGTCATTGTATTCTCCTGGGTTCAGAGGTGTGTAGGGTTCTATCTGACGTTCATGCTACCACCTAGGTGGTAGTTTTTAGCGATCGCCATCAAACTTTATAAAATAGGGTATTTTTTTGTTATTTAAGTTAAAGGCGGGTTTTGCCCGCCTTTGATTAGTGTAACTGGTTTGCATCATTACCGGGAGCCCTGCTGAACAGGGTTTCGATGTCTATCCCGTCGAATTCGTAGTGGGCGCCGCAGTAATCGCAGTGCATGTCGATCTTGCCGAGCTCCTGCACCATGGATACCGCTTCCTCCTTGTCTATCTGCAGCAAGGCCCCTTCGCAACGGGCGCGGGAGCAGGTGCAACGGAACTCGATGGCCTGGGGATCGAACACCCGTACCTTGTCCTGGTGGTAGAGGCGGTAGAGGATCTCTTCCGCGTCCAGACCGAACAGCTCTTCGTCCTTGATGGTGGTGGTGAGCTGGACCAGGTGGTCGAAATCTTCGCTGTGATCCTCGCTCTGGGCCGGCAGCTCCTGCAGCAAGATGCCCGCCGCACGGGGCTCGCCCTCGTGGTGGCCGGTGCGGATCCAGAGGCGGGTGGCCAGTTGTTCGGACTGGGCGAAGTAGTGCTCCAGGCAGGCCGCCAGGGTGTCGGCCTCCAGGGCGATGATGCCCTGATAGCGCTCTCCCTGATCGGGGGTGATGGTGATGACCAGATGGCCGTTGCCGATCAGGCTTTGCAGCTTGCCGTCCGTCGGCAGTTCCCCTTCATAGCGTGCCACGCCGCGCAATTGCTGGTTGTTGTCGCCGTTGATGACGGCCAGACGCACCGGACCATCCCCCTGCAGCTGCACCGTGATGGAGCCTTCGAACTTGAGGGTAGCGGTCAGCAGGCTGGTGGCAACCAGCAGCTCGCCCAGCAGGTGCTGCACCTGTACCGGGTAGTTCTGGGCGTCGATGATGTGGCGGTAGGTACGATCCAGCTGGACCAGCTCCCCACGCACTTCGTACTCTTCGAACAGATAGCGATACAGGAGGTCTTGGTTACTCATCATGGTTTCCTAGGATGTTCTTGGGGAAAAATAAACACATTGTTAAACAGGTGGTTAGGAACTAATTCCTCCACCTGTCGTCATAAAGGGGCCACAGACGCGGATCAGGATTGCTTGACCCGGATAAGCTGGCGTCGCTCCTGCTTGTCGGGTCGGCGCTCCGGGCTTGGGGCAAACTGGCTGTTGAAGCGGCGGGCTTCGCTGTTTTCGGCCCGTTTCTTCAGGCTGGCCTCGGTCTCTTCATAGAGTTGCTGGGCCAGCGGGGCGGATTTGCGCTGCTCGCTCACCTCGAGCACCCGCACCTCCCGCTCGTCCTGGCCTTGCCAGAATCGCACCAGGGCGCCGACCTCGACCGCCTTGCCCGGCTTGGTGCGCTGGCCGTTGTAGTGCACCTTGCCGCCGTCGATCTGATCCCGCGCCAGACTGCGGGTCTTGTAAAAGCGGGCAGCCCACAGCCACTTGTCGAGACGGACCTGAGTGCTGCTTTGTGCTGGATTCGACATGGATCGGCTCCGGGATGGCTGAAAAGGTGCCTGATTATACCAGAGGCGAGCCCCGGGATAGAAACAGGGGGCATCCGGGTGTGACGGAAACTGAATTTTCACCCCTTGGTCCCATCCGGTCGGTTGTCTCTGGGTCCATTGCCGTACACAATAGCCAACCGACTTGGATGCCAGACAATTTTGAGAAAGATGACGCTACCGTTCAGGGATGATTTGTTGACTTCCCTTCTGGCTCGCTGCAAGGCCATGCCACTCTCCCGTTTCAGCCAGCCCCTGTTCTGGCTTCTGCTGCTGTTGCTGGCCCAGCAGTGTGCCGTGCTCACCTGGCGCCTGTACGAACTGGCCCAGCCCGCTCCCCTGACCCCCTGGCAACCCTCGGTCACCTCGGTGCAGGGGAGTGGCGGCGATCGCCTCGATCTTGGCAACCTCAGCCGCCTCTCTCTCTTTGGCAAGGCGCTGCAACCCCAGGCGGACAAGGCGGCAGAGACGGTGGCGGCGGATGCCCCGAAAACCCAGCTCAACGCCCAGCTCAACGGGGTGCTGGCAAGCTCGGATCCCGCCAAGTCCATCGCCATCATCGCCCATAACGGGACACAGAACTCTTACGGCATCGGGGACTACATCGACGGTACCCAGGCCAGGATACGCCAGGTGTTTGCCGATCGGGTCATCATCGCCCGGGACGGCCGTGACGAGACCCTGATGCTGGACGGGGAAGAGTATGGCAAGCCCCTGCCCAAACCGGCCCGCCAGGAGGGACTCTCCTCCGTGCGCAGCGAACTGCTGGGCAACCCGGGCAAGATCACCGATTACCTCAATATTTCTCCGGTCCGGGTGGACGGTCGCATGACCGGCTATCGCCTCAACCCGGGTCGCAATCCGGAACTGTTCAATCAACTCGGACTGGTCGCCAACGATCTGGCGGTCAGCATCAACGGCCTGGATCTGCGTGACAACGCCCAGGCCATGCAGGCGATGCAGCAGGTGGCGGGCGCCACGGAAATGACCGTCACCGTCGAGCGGCAAGGACAGCTCTACGACGTCTATGTCGGCTTGTCAGAATAATGAATTGGAGTAGCACCAAGAATGACAAATAAAGGGAAGGGCTGGCGTCTGGCCACCATGGCGGCAGCCTTGATGATGGCCGGTTCTGCCTGGGCCACCGAGTATTCCGCCAGTTTCAAGAACGCCGACATCGAGGAGTTCATCAACACGGTCGGCAAGAACCTGAACAAAACCATCATCATAGAGCCATCGGTACGCGGCAAGATCAACGTGCGCAGCTATGACCTGCTCAACGAGGATCAGTACTACCAGTTCTTCCTGAGCGTGCTCGACGTTTACGGCTTTGCCGTGGTGCCCATGAACAACGGCGTGCTCAAGGTGGTGCGCTCCAAGGATGCCAAGACCTCGGCCATCCCCGTGGTGGATGACACCAACCCCGGCGTGGGTGACGAGATGGTGACCCGGGTGGTACCGGTGCGCAATGTCTCGGTCCGTGAACTGGCCCCCCTGCTGCGTCAGCTCAACGACAACGCCGGCGGCGGCAACGTGGTCCACTACGAGCCCTCCAACGTGCTGCTCATCACCGGTCGCGCCGCCGTGGTCAACCGCCTGGTGGAAGTGGTTCGCCGGGTGGACAAGGCGGGGGATCAGGACATGGACGTCATCAAGCTCAAGTTCGCCTCCGCCGGCGAGATGGTGCGGCTGGTGACCAACCTCAACAAGGATGGCAGCAATCAGGGGGCCAACGCCTCGCTGCTGCTCTCCCCCAAGGTGGTGGCCGACGAGCGCACCAACTCCGTGGTCATCAGCGGCGAGCCCAAGGCCCGTGCCCGCATCATCCAGATGGTGCGCCAGCTCGACCGGGATCTGCAGAGCCAGGGCAACACCCGGGTCTTCTACCTGAAATATGGCAAGGCCAAGGATCTGGTGGACGTCCTCAAGGGGGTCAGCTCCAGCATCGCCGCCGACAAGAAGGGCGGGGCGGCTGCCACGGCCACGGGCGGTGCCAGCATCGGCGGCGGCCAGCTCGCCATCTCCGCCGACGAGACCACCAATGCCCTGGTGATCACCGCCCAGCCGGACGTGATGGCCGAGCTGGAGCAGGTCATCGCCAAGCTCGACATTCGCCGTGCCCAGGTGCTGGTGGAGGCCATCATCGTCGAGATATCGGATGGTGACGGCATGAACCTCGGGGTGCAGTGGGCCAACACCAATGGCGGCGGCACCCAGTTCACCGACACCGGTCTGCCCATCGGCTCCCTGGCCATCGCCGCCAAGGATTACAAAGACAACGGCAACACCGACGGCCTGTCATCCCTGGCGGGCAGCTTCAGCGGCATGGCGGCAGGCTTCTATCACGGGGACTGGGCGGCGCTGGTGACGGCGCTCTCCACCAATAGCAAGAACGACATCCTCTCCACCCCGAGCATCGTCACCATGGACAACAAGGAGGCCTCCTTCAACGTCGGTCAGGAAGTGCCGGTGCAGAGCGGCTCCCAGAGCTCCACCACCAGCGATCAGGTGTTCAACACCATAGAGCGCAAGACGGTGGGGACCAAGCTGGTGGTGACGCCCCAGATCAACGAAGGAGATTCCGTGCTGCTCAACATCGAGCAGGAGGTCTCCAGCGTGGCACAGAAGCAGGCGACCGGGACCGCCAACCTGGGCCCCACCTTCGATACCCGCACCGTGAAGAACGCCGTGCTGGTCAAGAGCGGCGAGACAGTGGTGCTGGGCGGCCTGATGGACGAACAGACCCAGGAGCAGATCTCCAAGGTGCCCCTGCTCGGGGACATTCCGGTGCTGGGCTACCTGTTCCGTTCCTCCAAGACCTCCACCGCCAAGCGCAACCTGATGGTCTTCATCCGCCCGACCATATTGCGTGACGCCAATGTCTACTCCGGGGTCTCCAGCAACAAGTACACCCTGTTCAGGGCCGAACAGCTGAGCCGGGCTGCGGAAGAGGGCTATGCCACCTCGCCGGCTCGCCAGGTGCTGCCCGCCTATGGCCAGGACGTGATGATGTCCCCCGAGGTGCAGCAGCAGATCCAGAGAATGCAGGCCCAGCAGCAGGCGACCGCCACCGGCGTGCGCGCCCAGGTGCAGGAGCAGCCCTTCGTGCAGAGCAAGCCCTGATGGCCGCCTACCAGCTCGATGGCAGCGAGCTGCCGGCTCCCCTGCCGGAACTGCCGTTCGCGTTTGCCCGCAACTTCGGGGCCATCCTGACCGAGCGCCAGGGTGCCCCGGTACTGCTCTGTCGTCAGGGGATCTCCCCCCAGACCCTGCTGGAGGTGCGACGGGTGGCGGGCTGTGCCTTCGCGGTGGAGCAGCTTGGCAACGACGAGTTCGAAACGCTCCTGATGGCCCACTATCAGCGTGACTCCTCCGAGGCGCGTCAGTTGATGGAGGATCTCGGCAACGAGATGGACTTCTTTGCCCTGGCCGAAGAGCTGCCTCAGAGCGAGGATCTGCTGGACGCCGACGACGACGCCCCCATCATTCGCCTCATCAATGCCATGTTGAGCGAGGCGATAAAAGAAGAGGCGTCCGACATCCACATCGAGACCTTCGAGCGGGCCCTGGTGATCCGTTTTCGCATCGATGGGGTGCTGCGGGAGATCCTGCGCCCCCATCGCAAACTCGCCTCCCTGCTGGTGTCGCGCATCAAGGTCATGTCGCGCATGGACATCGCCGAGAAGCGGGTGCCCCAGGATGGCCGCATCTCACTGCGCATCGGCGGCCGGGCGGTGGACGTGCGGGTCTCCACCATGCCCTCCAGCTACGGCGAGCGGGTGGTATTGCGACTGCTCGACAAGAACAACGTGCGCCTCGAGCTCAAGCAGCTCGGCATGACGCTGGCCAACCGCAACATCATCAGCGAGCTCATTCGCAAGCCCCACGGCATCATCCTGGTGACGGGCCCGACCGGTTCGGGCAAGTCCACCACCCTTTATGCGGCCCTCTCGGAGATCAACTCCCGGGATCGCAACATCCTGACCGTCGAGGACCCTATCGAATATGACCTCGAAGGGGTGGGCCAGACCCAGGTCAACAGCAAGGTGGACATGACCTTCGCCCGGGGCCTGCGCGCCATTCTGCGCCAGGATCCGGACGTGGTGATGGTGGGGGAAATCCGTGACCTCGAGACCGCCCAGATCGCGGTGCAGGCATCCCTCACCGGTCACCTGGTGATGTCGACCCTGCACACCAACACCGCCATCGGCGCCATCACCCGAATGCGGGACATGGGGATCGAGCCCTTCCTGCTCTCCTCGTCGCTCCTGGCGGTACTGGCCCAGCGGCTGGTGCGCACTCTCTGCCCGGATTGCCGCGCACCGCACCCTGTCACCGAGCAGGAGCGTGTTGCCATGGGCATCGAGCTTGCGCCGGATCAGCAGATCTGGCGTCCGGTGGGCTGCGAGCAGTGCAACCACACCGGCTATCGCGGCCGGACCGGCATCCACGAGCTGGTGGTGGTGGACGAGGCGGTGCGCGAGGCGATTCACAGCGCCAGCGGCGAGCTCGCCATCGAGCGGCTGATCCGGGGTCACACCCCCAGCATCCGCCGCGACGGCATCGACAAGGTGCTCAAGGGGCAGACCAGCCTCGAAGAGGTGCTGCGCGTGACCCGGGAAGACTGAAATGGCGGCATTTGAATACAAGGCTCTCGACGGCAAGGGGCGCAACAAGAGCGGCGTGCTGGAAGGGGATTCCGCCCGCCAGGTGCGCCAGCTGCTGCGCGAGCAGGGGCTGACCCCCCTCGAGGTGAATGAGACCACCGAGAAGGCCAAGCGGGAGGCGAACCGCTTCGTGCTGTTTCGCCGTGGTGCCTCCACCGCAGAACTGGCCCTCATCACCCGCCAGCTGGCGACCCTGGTGGGGGCCGGTCTCACCATCGAAGAGGCCCTCAAGGCGGTCGCCGAACAGTGCGAGAAGGCCCACCTGCGCAGCCTGGTGGCGACGGTGCGCAGCAAGGTGGTGGAGGGGTATTCCCTGGCCGATTCGCTGGGGGCCTTCCCCCATGTGTTCGACCAGCTGTTCCGCTCCATGGTGGCGGCCGGCGAAAAGTCTGGTCACCTGGAGAAGGTGCTCAACCGTCTCGCCGATTACACCGAGCAGCGCCAGCACATGCGCACCAAGCTGCTGCAGGCGATGATCTATCCCATCGTCCTCACCCTGGTGGCGGTGGGGGTCATCTCCATACTGCTCACCGCCGTGGTGCCCAAGGTGGTGGCCCAGTTCGAACACATGGGCCAGCAACTGCCGGGCACCACCCGTTTCCTCATCGGCACCAGCGAGCTGTTGCAGCACTACGGCCTCTGGTTCCTGCTGCTCCTTGGCATTGGCGGCCTGATCTGGCGCTGGTGGCTGACCGACGACAAGCGTCGTCGTCGCTGGCACCAGGTGATACTGCGCCTGCCGGTGATCGGTCGGGTCAGCCGCGGTCTCAACACCGCCCGCTTTGCCCGCACCCTGAGCATCCTCAACGCCAGCGCTGTCCCCCTGCTGGAGGGAATGAAGATCGCCGGCGAAGTGCTCTCCAACGACTATGCCCGCATGCGCATCGGTGAGGCCACCGAGCGGGTGCGGGAGGGGACCAGCCTGCGCAAGTCGCTGGATGAAACCAGAATTTTTCCGCCCATGATGCTGCACATGATCGCCTCGGGCGAGCAGAGCGGCGAGCTCGACAGCATGCTGGAGCGGGCGGCGGACAACCAGGACAGGGAGTTCGAAACCCAGGTGAACATCGCCCTCGGGGTGTTCGAGCCCATGCTGGTGGTCTCCATGGCCGGGGTGGTGCTGTTTATCGTGATGTCGATCCTGCAGCCGATCCTAGAGCTCAACAACATGGTGAATCTGTGAGGGTCGGGTGCCCGAATAGGCTTCGCCATTCGAACCTGCAAATTCAATCGAACGATCGTGGTTTAACAGTTAATCGTTGATGGCTCATGCCATCTCATTTCGTGAGGGAGTCAGTCATGCAAAAGCGTCGTCAATCGGGTTTTACCCTGCTGGAAGTGATGGTGGTCATCGTGATCCTGGGGATCCTGGCCAGCCTGGTGGTGCCCAACCTGATGGGCAACAAGGAGAAGGCGGATCAGCAAAAAGCGGTCTCCGACATAGTGGCGCTGGAAAACGCCCTCGACATGTACAAGCTGGACAACAACCGCTACCCCACCACCGAGCAGGGGCTGGACGCCCTGGTCAACAAGCCGACCGCATCCCCTGAGCCGCGCAGTTACCGTGAAGGGGGCTACATCAAGCGCCTGCCGCAGGATCCCTGGGGCAACCAGTATCAGCTGCTGAGCCCGGGCCAGTTCGGCAAGATCGACATCTTCTCCATGGGGATGGACGGCGAAGCCGGGACCGATGACGACATCGGCAACTGGAACCTGAAGGACTTCCAATAAGTGATTCCGCCGCGTCGTGCTCACTGCGCTACCCCGGGGCTGCCTGCATGAAGGTGGCCTCTTCTGCCCGTCACCAGGCCGGTTTTACCCTGCTGGAAGTGTTGCTGGTCGCCATGTTGATGGGACTGGTGGCGACCGCCGTCACCCTCAGCATGGGGGGCGCCAGGGGGGATCGGGAGCTCGACAAGCAGGCGCGCCGCTTCATGGCGACCCTGCAGCAGGCCCAGGAGTATTCGGTCATGGATGGCAGGCTGCTGGGGCTGCGGGTCGAGGAGAACGGCTGGCAGTTTATGTCCCGGGATCCCAAGGATCGCAAGTGGCGCGCACTGACCGGTGACAAGCTGCTGGGGCCGGTGACGTTGCCGGAGGGGATGACCCTGGCGGTGGAGCTGGAAGGTTTCAACTGGCGCACTGCGTCGGACGAACGCCAGGAGCAGGGTCGGGACGAGCGCGAGCGGACACCCCAGATCCTGGTCTTTCCGGGGGGAGAGCTCTCTCCCTTCGTGCTGACCCTGAGCCAGCAGGACGAGGATCTGCACTACCTGCGCACCGTCAGGGGGGACGAGTTCGGTCGTCTCTCCCTGTTGCAGGATGAAGAGGAAGCAGAGTGAAGAGCGCCAGGCCCGCAGGGGGCGTTCTAGCGCGTCGCACCGCTCTGTCGGGCGGCCCCGCCCGGGTGCGCGGCATGACGCTGCTGGAGGTCATGGTGGCCCTGGCGGTGTTTGCCATCGCCGGGCTGGCGGTGATGAAGACCGCGAGCGAACACTTGGCCGGCCTCAATTATCTGGAGCAGAAGACCCTGGCGACCTGGGTGGTGGAGAATCAGCTGGTGCAGCAGAAGCTCGAAGGCAAGTGGCCGGGAGACAGCTGGGTGGAAGGGGACGAGGAGATGGCCGGGCAGACCTGGTACTGGCGCTATCGCGGCGTCGCCACGGCGGACAGCAACTTCAGGGCGCTGGACATGGAAGTGCGCACCGCGCCCAAGGCCGAGAGCCCGGTGGCCATGATCCGGACCTATCTCAGCCGATGAACATTCATCAACGTGCGTCCATGATCCGGAGCCGGTGTCAGCCGATGATCCAGAGCAACACCCACCCATCGTGCCACCGCGGCTTTACCCTGCTTGAGATGCTGGTGGCCATCGCCATCTTCGCCACCCTGAGCCTGGGTGCCTATCAGGTGCTGCAAGGGGTGTTGACCAGCGACGAGGTGGCCAAGCGCAAGGAGGCCCGTCTCTCGGAGCTTCAGCTCGCCTTCAGCCTGCTGGAGCGGGACGTCACCCAGATGGTGCCGCGCAGCGGTCGCATCGACGGCGAGAACAACAAGGTGCTGCTGGCGGCGTCCCGCTTCGGCCAGCAAAGCGACGACTGGGGCATGGCCTTCATTCGCGGCGGCTGGCTCAATCCGGACGGCATACTGCCGCGCTCCGGCCTGCAACGGGTGGGTTGGCGTCTCAAGGGGCAGACCCTGGAGCGGTTGAGCTACCTCTATCCGGATCCGGCCATTGGCACCGAGCCGCGCATTCAGCCCGTGCTGACCGGCGTGACGGCGCTGCGCCTCTATTTCTACGACAAGGGACTGTGGAAGGAGGAGTGGACCCAGCGCGACCTGCTGCCCTATGGGCTGGCGGTGGAGCTGGAGCTTGAAGACTACGGCACCATCCGTCGCCAGTTCCTGATCGGAGCCGGTGGTCAGAGGGCAGAGAATGGTAACTGATCGTCGTTTTCCCCTGTCCGTCACGGAGGATGACGGCACTATTCGACGTCGCCAGTTCTTGATCGGTGCTGGTGGCCAGCGAGCGGACAATGGTAATTAAGCGCGGCCGGGGCCGATCCCGCACTACACTGGGCCGCCAGGGGGGCATGGCCCTGCTGGTGGTGTTGCTCATCCTCGCGGTGATGGTGATCGTCGCCAGCAACATGAGCGGCCGCCTGCAACTGGAGCTGCGCCGCACCGCCAACCTCACCCTGGGCAAGCAGGCCTGGTGGTATGCCATGTCGGCGGAGGCCCTGGTGATCAAGGTGCTGAACCAGGACTTCAAGGATGACCCGGATCGGGTGAGTCTGGGACAGAACTGGGCGCGGGAGGACGGGGTCTTCCCGGTGGAGGATGGCACTCTCTCGGGCCGGGTGCGGGATCTGCAATCCTGCTTCAACCTCAACAGCCTGAGCGTGCCCCTCAAGGAGGGGGAGAACGGCGACGATCTCGAGGCCCAGCCTTACCAGTTCAAGGTGTTCCGGGCCCTGCTCGCCCAGCTCGAGGTGGATGATTACGAAGCGGTACAGCTGACGGACGCCATCCGCGACTGGACCGACAAGGATACCCAGCTGGTCTCGAGCAACGGGGCCGAGGATGCCTACTACGAGGGACTCAATCCTCCCTACCTGGTGGCTAACCAGCGGATGCTGGGCACCGACGAATTGCGGGCAGTGCGCGGGGTGAGCGCCAGCCTGTACGCCCGGTTGGCCCCCTATGTGTGCTCCCTGCCCAATGACAAGCTGGTGGTGAACATCAACACCATCCGGCCGGAGCAGGCGGCCCTGCTGGTGGGGCTCTACCAGGGGAAGATCGGGCTGGACGATGCCAAGCGGGTGCTGACCAGCCGCCCCAAGAAGGGGTGGAAGAACAAACAGGAGATGACGGAGCAGTTGCAGGTTCAGCCGGGTGCCATCACCGGGCTGGATGGCGCCCTGGACATCAAGAGCAGCTTCTTCGAGGCCCGCCTGCTGGCGGAGGTGGGGGAGACCCGCGCCAGGCTTGAGACCGTCTTCCAGCGTGGCAAGGACAACAAGCTGGTGATGCTGCGTCGCCTGAGCGGCGGCGCCGAATAACAAGGGGGCGTGGGGCGGTTCAGCTGCCCTGCGCATCCCCCGATTGGACTGCAACCCATGGCTGTGCGCCCGCCCCCCTGAGGGAGGTGCGGGCATGGCAGGAGAGACATTAGTGAGCGAGAGTCTGGTCATCCGTCTGGGGACCAATGCGCAGCAGCCAGTGCACTGGCTGGTCTGGTCGGCGCAGGAGCAGGAGATCATCGCCTCCGGCATCCTGGCCTCGGCGCACGCCCTCGGCGAGCTGCAGGAGCGTGCCGGTGGTCGCCCCGTGGTGACCCTGGTGCCCGGCAGCGATCTTATCTTCCGGCGGGTCAATCTGCCGGGCAAATACAGCCGCCAGAGTGCGGCGGCCCTGCCCTATCTGCTGGAGGAGCAGATCGCCTCAGACGTGGACGATCTGCACCTGGTGGTGCTCGGCCATCAGGGCCGCGAGGTGGATCTGATGGCGGTGGACAAGGGGAAGATGCACTCCTGGCTCGGTTGGCTGGAGCAGGCAGGGCTCAAGACCCTGCACCTGCTGCCCGACGTGCTGGCGCTGCCGCTCGCCGCCGATGGCTGGTCAGCCCTGCAGCTGGGGGAGGAGTGGCTGGTCCGCCAGGGCCCCCGTCAGGGCATAGTGGCGGAGGAATCCCTGCTGGCCATGCTGCTGGCAGCGCAGACCGAGCCCGTCACCCTTCACTGCCATACTCCCATCCCCGCCATGGCGGCGGGCAACTGGCAGGGGGCTGACCCGGAACTGCCCATGCTGTTGCTGGCGAAAGGGGCGCTGACCTGCCAGGCCAACCTGTTGCAGGGGCCCTATCGTCCCCAGACCGAATACGCCCGCTACTGGTTGCAGTGGCGCAAGGTGGCGGTGCTGGCAGGCGTATTGTTGCTGGTGGCCCTGGTGCAGCGCGGTGTGCATCTGCACCAGCTGACGGAACAGGACAAGGCCCTCAAGGCGGAGATCCGGCAGGTCTACACCCGGATCTTCCCGGGGGAGACGCGTATCGTCAACGTGCGCAGCCAGATGACCCAGCACCTCCAGCAGTTGGGGCAGGCTCCCCAGGATGGCGTTCTGTTGCTCCTGACCGAGCTGGCCCCGGTGTTTGCCGAGGTGCCCGGCCTCAAGCCCGAGGTGCTGCGCTTCGATGCAGCCCGGGGCGAGCTGAGGTTGCAGGTGACGGCCCCCGGCTTCACCGAGATCGAACGTTTCCGCGAGCTGGCGGGCAAGCGCTTCGAGGTGCAGCAGGGTGAGGTGCGAAGCACCGAAGGCAAGGTCGAAGGGGCGCTGGTGCTCAAGGGGAGGTCGTCATGATGGACAAACTGCAGAGCTGGTGGCGCGGTATCAGTGCCCGCGAGCAGCGGCTGGTGGCGGTGGGGGGTAGCGTGCTGCTCATCGGGCTCTTCTACTGGGCGATCTGGCAGCCGGTGGCAAATCGCATTGCCGAGCGCGAGCGGCAGGTGGTGAACCAGCAGCAGACCCTGGCCTGGCTCAAGGAGAAGGGACAGGAGGTGCTGGCGATGCAGGGGGGACAGGGGCGCCAGATCGATACCGGCGGTACCCTGGACGGCGTGGTGAACCGCACCGCCTTCAACCAGAAGATCAAGATTGCCCGCTTGCAGCCCCAGGGTCAGGAGCTGCAGGTATGGATAGACACGGTGCCGTTCGATGATCTGCTGATCTGGCTTGCGACCCTCTCGGATCAATACGGCGTCCAGGTGCAGATCATCGAGCTGGCCCGCGAGGGGCTGGCCCCCGGGCTGGTCAAGGTCAGACGTTTGCAGTTGAGTCGTTCCCAATGAAGCGAAAAATAGTGATCGCCAGTCTCTTCCTGCTGGCCTATCTCGGTTTCCTGCTGGCCCAGTTGCCTGCATCCCTGGTGGTGCGTCATCTGCCGCTGCCCCCCAATCTGGTGCGGCTGGAGGGGGTGAGTGGCACCCTCTGGAGCGGTCAGGCCGCCCGGGTGCAATATGCCAGCGAGTCCCTCACCCAGTTGCGCTGGGATCTCGATGGCTGGTCCCTGCTGCGGCTGGCGCCCGAGGCGTCGGTGCGCTTTGGCGAGCGCAGCGGGCTCAACGGGCAGGGGATCCTGGGTTGGAACGGTGCCGCTTTCGGGCGCGACATCACCCTGAATGCGCCGGCCCCCTGGGTGCTGGAGCGGGTGCCGATGAGACCCCCCTTCCCGCTGACGGCGACGGGTCAGTTGCAGCTAAAGATCGATCAGTTTGCCCAGGGCACTCCCTGGTGCGACAACCTTTACGGGGATCTTCACTGGTATGACGCACAGGCGGACACCCCGGCGGGCAAGCTGGCCCTGGGGGATCCCGAGATCACGCTCACCTGTCTCGACTCCCGGCTGGTGGCCGAGATCAAGCAGGGCTCGGAGGCTGTGCAGGTGCTGGGCAAGCTGGAGTTGCAGGCCAATCGCCAGTACCTGTTCCAGGGCACCCTGAAACCGGGTCCCGAGCTGCCGGACCAGATGAAACAGGGGCTCCCCTTCCTCGGCCAGCCCGATGGGCAGGGGCGCTTCCCGCTGCGCTACCAGGGCCGTATCTGACGGCCTTGCTGTCTGATCTGGCAAACATTGACACCACCCCGCCCCGGCGGGGTGGTGTCGTTATGGAGGCGTGCCGGCTGGCGCCGTGATGAGGTGATTGAGGAAGAAGCGGAACAGCTCGGCCCGCGAGCGCAGGTTCAACTTGGCGTAGAGGTGCTTGCGATGATTCTTCACCGTGCCGCTGCCGATGCCGAGCTCCGCGGCAATCGCCTCGGTGTCGAGCCCCTGCAACAGCAATCCCGCCACCTGGCGCTCGCGACGGGTGAGGCTTGCCCCCCCTACGCTGGCGATGGCCTGCTCCACGGTCGCCTTGAGGTCGGTGCCACCCGGTAGCGCCGGGCTCTGGGCCAGCAGGGCGGCCTCCTCCCGCCAGTGCTGGCGACACAGCGAATGCACCAGCGGAAACAGCGCCTCCAGCCTGGCCAGCTCGTCACGGCTGAGGGAGCTGCGCTTGTCGAGGCGGCCCAGAAACAGCATCAGGGTGAGGCCGCCGCGCACCGGCAGGATCAGCCCCACCTCCTCCTGCCAGCCGGTGGCCTGATAGAAGTGGTGGCGATACTCGGGGTCGAGCCGCCCCCGCGACACCTGCGCCAGGGTCCAGACCCCGGCACCCAGCCCCTGCTCCAGCGCCTGCATGAAGGGATCCTGACTGAAGTGGCGGGTGAGGTAGCGGTCGAACAATAGGGCCCGCTGATGATGCAGGTTGTCGTAGAGGTAGACGGGGCGCAGCCCCACCCCGAGCAGCAGGGCACAGTCGAATGCCACCTGTTGCTGGATGAGGCGCACCAGGGCTGCCGGGAAGCCGCTGCCGTGCAGGGCATCGACGGCGGCGGTCAGGCTCAGGGTATCCGTGGCAGGAGACGGGGGCATGGCGATGGGCTCCGGGTCAGGGAATGGCTTCCCCACGATGGCAGGATGCTAGCACGGGAGTGGCAAAACTGTCCCCTGGGGGACATATCTGCCAGCACTGCAAACGGCGAGGATGGCCCTCTTTCTCTTGCTGTTGGAGCCCTCCATGACAAATCCTCACCTGCTTGATGAGCTGACCCAGCGCGGCCTGGTGGCCCAGAATTCCGACCCGGTGGCGCTGGCCGACCATCTTGCCACCCCGCGCACCGTCTACTGCGGCTTCGATCCCACCGCTGGCAGCCTGCACATCGGCCACCTGGTGCCACTGCTGATGCTGCGCCGCTTCCAGCTGGCGGGCCACACCCCGGTGGCCCTGGTGGGCGGGGCCACCGGCCTTATCGGCGATCCCAGCTTCAAGGCAAGCGAGCGCACCCTCAACAGCGCCGAGACGGTGCAGGGCTGGGTCGCCAGCCTGTCGGCCCAGATAAGCGCCCTGCTGCCGGCGAGCGACGGGCTGGCGGCGCCGCTGCTGGTCAACAACGCCGACTGGATGGGGCAGATGTCCGCCCTCGATTTTCTGCGGGACATCGGCAAGCACTTCTCGGTCAACGCCATGCTGGCCCGCGAATCGGTGCGCCAGCGCCTGGCCCGTCCGGATCAGGGCATCTCGTTCACCGAGTTCTCCTACACCCTGCTGCAATCCCAGGACTTCGCCGTGCTCAACCAGCGCCTCGGCTGCACCCTGCAGATCGGCGGCAACGACCAGTGGGGCAACATCACCAGCGGCATGGATCTCACTAGGCGGCTGCATCAGACTCAGGTTCACGGCATGACGCTGCCGCTCATCACCAAGGCCGATGGCACCAAGTTCGGCAAGACCGAGGGGGGCGCTATCTGGCTTGACCCGGCGCTCACCTCCCCTTACGCCTTCTACCAGTTCTGGCTCGGCACCGCAGACGAGGATGTCTACCGCTTCCTGCGCTACTACAGCTTTATGCCGCTGGCCGAGATTGAGGCGCTGGAGGCGGAGGATGCGAAGCGGCAGGGGCGCAAGCTGGCCCAGCAGGTGCTGGCGGACGAGCTGACCGAACTGGTACACGGCAAGGGAGCGTTGGCGGCGGCGCAGCGCATCAGCGAATTGTTATTCAGTGGCGAGGTAGCCCGCCTTGGGGAGAGCGATCTGGCCCAGCTGGCGCAAGATGGCATGCCAAGCAGCCCCATCAAGGGGGAAACGGATCTGGTGACCCTGCTGGTGGAGTGCGGCCTGGCCAACTCGAAGCGGATCGCCCGCGAGCTGCTGGCGGCGGGGGCCGTCAGCGTCAACGGTGCGATCCGCCGGGATGAGCCGCTCACCGCCGACGATCGGTTGTTCGGCCACTACCTGCTGCTGCGCCGGGGCAAGAAGCAGTACCACCTGGTGATCCGCTCATGAAGGGGTGAGCGCCTCGATGACGTAGTCGAGGAAGTGGCCGACCAGGGCCGACTCGGCCCGGCGCTGGGTATAGAGGGCGTAGAAATGGGCCCCCTTGGGGCGATAGTCCGGCAGCACTTCGCGCACCACCCCCTCGGCCAGCTCGGCCGCCACCAGGTAGCGCGGCAGGCGGGCTATCCCCAGTCCCTGGCGCATCCCCTGGTGAATCGCCTTCTTGCTGCTGAAGGCCAGTTCGCCCGCTACCTCGAGAGGGATCTCGCGCCCCTGGGCAAGCAGGGGCCAGCGCTCGTGGCGGCCGTACTCCTGGCTGCGGGTGATGAGACTGTGCTGGTGCAGATCCTGCGGTGTGGTGAGGGGCGGGTGGCGGTCCAGGTAGTTGGCGCTGGCGCAGAGCACCAGATCGTCCACCGCGATGGGGCGCGCCAGGTAGGGCTGGGTGCCGAGCTCAGTGCTGCGAAACGCCACGTGCAGGTTGTCGCGCAGCAGGTCGGCCGGGGTATTGCTGAAGTCGGCGATGATCCGCACCTCCGGGTGGTCGGCGCGAAAGCGCAGCAGCACCGGAGTCAGCACCACTTCTCCCCAGAGATCCGGCGCCGTGATGCGCAGCTCCCCGCACAGTGCCGAGCGGCGGCGCTGCAGGCCGTCCAGCAACTGCTCGTGCAGGGCGATCATCTGGTCAGCCTGGCGGTAGGCGAGCTCTCCTGCGTCGGTCAGTTGCACCCGGCGGGTGGTGCGGCTCAGGAGCACGCTGCCGAGGCTCTGCTCCAGGTGGCGCAGATCTTTTGACGCCTTGCTCGGGGTGATGCCGAGCTGGGCCGCCGCCGCGGCGAAGGATCCACAGCGGACGATGGCGACCAGCAGGCGCATCAGGTAGAGGGTGTCGAGCTTGTGGTGACGCATGAGGGGTGGCCTATTGTGTCTTGCTGGGAATGAATGTCTTGCTTGTGCGCCTGATTATATCCTGGTGGCCCGGGTTTATAGTGGCCGCCATGCCATTGCGATCCCGGGAGAGGACGATGAACAAGACATTGGGCGACAGCTTCCACTTCGAGCGAGCCGGATTGCGGCTCAAGAACCGGGCCGTGCTGGCCCCTTTGACCCACAACATGAGCGGCGCAGGCGGTGATCCCGGCCAAGCCGAGCTCGACTGGCTGGCGCGCTGCGCCCGTGGCGGCTTCGG
>NZ_CAWMFQ010000092.1:0-202 GCF_963866995.1 Aeromonas sp. ZOR0002
CATGTCAAGGTAGTGCTCTAACCAACTGAGCTATAAACCCACATCTGTGTTCAACCGGATTCGAACCAACGACATTGCCTACGCCATGTCAAAGTACTGTTCTAACCAACTGAGCTATAAACCCACATCAAATTCATATCTGCAATTTATTCAAACTGTTATGGTGCGTCCTAGTGGATTCGAACCACCGACCCCCACCATG
>NZ_CAWMFQ010000093.1:0-227 GCF_963866995.1 Aeromonas sp. ZOR0002
GTATTCACCTGACAGTTGCCCACAAAAGGGAGTGGTCATACGGCTTCAAACCGGATAACAAAACGGTACCCCTACCGTGTTATCCGGAGTCACCGTATGACCACCAACGAGAAAGTAGCACGTCGTAAACTCAGCCTGCTAGAGCTCGCCAAAGAGCTCAATAACGTCAGCAAAGCCTGCAAGCTCATCGGCTACAGCCGCCAGCAGTTCTACGAGATTCGCCGTAA
>NZ_CAWMFQ010000094.1:0-29109 GCF_963866995.1 Aeromonas sp. ZOR0002
GGCCGCCGGTTTGCGGCTGTTCAAGCCCGTGGGATGCAAGGAGTGCTCGGGAGGCTACAGAGGCCGGGTCGGCATCTATGAGATCATGCTGATGTCCGACAACATCGCCAAACTCATCATGCAGGGAGCCAACTCGCTGCAGATTGCCGCGATAGCCCAGAAGGAAGGGATGCGCACCCTGCGTACATCCGGCCTCGAGAAAGCGCGTCTTGGCGTCACCAGCCTGGCCGAAATCAACAGGATCACCACCAACTGAGTTCGCAGTGCCCGTGTCATCTCGCCGGGTGAAGCCGCTGCCATCACCCCGATGACCTTCTTCAAGCCAAGATGAGCCGGACAGGCAGCAGCATCCGGCCAACGTCGCCCAATTGCAGGATGCAGTGATGGCCACATTAGCTCAAAAACGCAACGCACCGAAAAAAGTCTTCTCCTACCGCTGGCACGGCGTCAACCGCAAGGGACAGAAGGTCTCCGGCGAGCTGCAAGCCGACAGCATCACCACCGTCAAGGCCGAGCTGCGCAAGCAGGGCGTCAACGTCACCAGGGTCAGCAAGCAGAGCCAGGGGCTCTTCTCCAAGGGCGGCGCCAAGATCAAGCCGATGGACATCGCCGTCATCTCCCGCCAGATCACCACCATGCTCTCTGCCGGCGTGCCTCTGGTGCAGAGTCTTCAGATCATTGCCCGCGGCCACGAGAAAGCGGCGGTGCGCGAGCTCATCGGCCAGATCGCCGCCGATGTGGAAACGGGCACCCCGCTCTCGGAGGCGTTGCGCCGCCATCCCCGCCACTTCGACGACCTCTATTGCGACCTGGTCGAGGCCGGGGAGCAATCCGGTGCCCTGGAGACCATCTACGACCGTATCGCCATCTACCGCGAGAAGAACGAAGCCCTCAAATCCAAGATCAAGAAGGCCATGTTCTATCCGTCCATGGTCATTCTGGTGGCCATCGTCGTCACCTCCATCCTGCTGCTCTTCGTCATTCCCCAGTTCGAGGATATCTTCAAGAGCTTCGGTGCCGAGCTGCCCGCCTTTACCCGGTTCGTCATCGCCATCTCCCGCTTCATGCAGGAGTGGTGGTACGCCATCTTCGGCGGCGCGGCTCTCGCCGTCTTCCTCTATGTGCGGGCCTGGCGAAAATCCCAGAAGGTCAGGGACAACACGGACAAGTTCATCCTCACCATTCCCGTGGTAGGCAACATACTGCACAAGGCGGCCATGGCCCGTTTTGCCCGCACCCTCTCCACCACCTTCTCCGCCGGTATCCCGCTGGTGGATGCCCTGGTCTCGGCGGCCGGAGCATCGGGCAACTATGTCTATCGCACTGCGACCATGGCCATTCGCAACGAGGTGGTGGCCGGCATGCAGATCAACGTCGCCATGCGCACCGTGGATCTTTTCCCCGACATGGTGACCCAGATGGTGATGATCGGTGAGGAATCCGGCGCCATCGACGACATGCTCTCCAAGGTCGCCGCCATTTTCGAACAGGAGGTGGACGACATGGTCGACGGCCTCACCAGCCTGCTCGAACCCATCATCATGGTGGTGCTCGGGGTGCTGGTCGGCGGCATGGTCGTGGCCATGTACCTCCCCATCTTCAAGCTGGGCTCTGTGATACACTGACCCCCTCGACAGAGGGCCGGGCGGTGCATTTCCCCCGGCCATCTGCCATCCCCGTTCCCGACACAAGCGATTGATCTATGGTGCCTTTGATCGAACTGGCCCAGGGCTTGCCCTGGCTCTATCTCTCCTTGATTTTCCTTTTCTCCCTGATGGTGGGCAGCTTCCTGAACGTGGTGATCCATCGCCTGCCCATCATGATGGAGCGGGCCTGGCATGCCGAATACAGCGACTATTTCGGTGACGGTGAAGCGACTCCTCCTGCAACCGGACGATACAACCTCATGGTGCCTCGCTCCCGCTGCCCCCACTGCGACCACCCCATAGGGGCGTTGGAGAACATTCCCCTGCTGAGCTGGCTATGGCTCAGGGGGCGCTGCCGCAACTGCCACGCCCCCATTTCGGCTCGCTATCCCCTGGTTGAGCTGCTCACCGCCCTGCTGTCGGTCTCGGTAGCAGCCGCGCTTGCCCCTGGCTGGGGCACCCTTGCTGCTCTGCTGCTCACCTGGACATTGGTCGCACTGACCTTCATCGACCTGGACAAGATGCTCTTGCCGGATCAGCTCACCCTGCCCCTGCTCTGGGGTGGCCTGCTGTTCAATCTGGCGGGCGGTTTCGTGCCCCTGGCCGATGCGGTGATCGGTACCATGGCTGGCTATCTGGTGCTCTGGAGCCTCTACTGGGCCTTCAAGCTGCTGACCGGCAAGGAAGGGATGGGCTATGGCGACTTCAAACTGCTGGCGGCGCTGGGCGCCTGGCTCGGCTGGCAAGCCTTGCCCATCGTGCTGCTGCTCTCTTCGCTGGCGGGCGCCATCATCGGCATCGGTCTCATCCTGCTGCGCAACCACCACCAGGGCAAACCCATTCCCTTTGGCCCTTATCTCGCCATCGCGGGCTGGATAACGCTGCTGTGGGGCGATAGCATCACCCGCTGGTATCTTGATGTCGTGCTCTAGCAAAAGGATCTCTGACCCATGTATGTTGTCGCAATCACAGGGGGAATCGGCAGCGGCAAGACCACGGTTGCCAACCGCTTTGCCGAGCTGGGCATCGAGGTGGTGGATGCGGACATCATCGCCCGCGAGGTGGTGGAGCCCGGCACCCCTGCTCTGGCTGCCATCGCCGCCCATTTTGGCCCGGATGTCGTTGCCCCCGATGGCCAGCTCGATCGCCGCCGGCTGCGAGAGCGGATCTTCACCGATTCGCAGGCCAAGGAGTGGCTCAATGCCCTGCTCCATCCCCTCATCCGCACCGAGATGCTGCGCCAGTGTGCGGCAACCCGCTCCCCCTACTGCCTGCTGGTCGTCCCCTTGCTGGTGGAAAACAGGCTCACTTCCCTCGCCGATCGGGTACTGGTGATCGATGTGGACGAAGCGACGCAAATCGAGCGTACCTGCCGCCGCGATGGCGTCAGTCGGGAACAGGCCCAGGCGATACTGGCGTCCCAGGCGAGCCGCAGCGAGCGCCTGGCGATGGCCGACGACGTCCTGGACAACCAGAGTGGTACGAGTGAGACCATCGGGCAGCGAATTTTCGCCCTGCACCAGACATATCTGGCATTTGCCTCTCAACAAGCCCACCAACTGTGAGTACACTAGGCCGGTTTATGGCTGGCCAGGATTAGGCATGATTTACGATTTTCCCCTCAATGAAAAAAGCCGGACCTATCTTCGTCTGGAGTCCCTGTTTTCCCAGATCCGCGACAATCTGGAGAGTGACCAGTCCTGGGCACATATCGCCTTCTTCAAGGGGTTGTTCGATTTGCAGGAATTGCTGGAGCGTGGTGACCTGCGCGCCGATCTCATCAAGGATCTGGAGCGCCTCGGCCAACGCCTGAGCCACTGGGCCAGTCTGCCTGACGTCGATCTCGAGCAGATCCAGCGGATGCAGCAGGAGAGTACCCAGCTCTCCCGCAACCTGCTGAACTCCCCGCGCCCCGGTGCCCGTCTGAAAGAGGATCGCCTGCTCGGCTCCATTCGTCAGCGCTTCTCCATTCCGGGTGGTCTGTGCGCCTTCGATGTGCCGCAACTGCACCACTGGCTGGCGACCCCGGCCGTCACCCGCCACCAGCAGATGCAGCAATGGCTGAGTGACATCACCCTGCTGATGAACGCCATCTCCCTGTTGCTGCGCCTGTGGCGCGAGTCGGGCAACTTCAGCGACCAGGTGGCAACCAACGGCTTCTTCCAGGATACTGCCGAAGGGGCTGAACTGATCCGCATCCGTCTGGCGGGCACCCAGCCCTGCTATCCGACCCTGAGCGGCCACAAGAACCGCTTCGCCCTGCGCTTCCTGCCGACGACGGAGCAGCAGATAGGCGACGTCTCCTTCCAGCTCGCCTGTTGTTGAGGAGCGCCCCATGGTGACCAAGGTAAAGTGTCCGACCTGTCAGAGCGAGATCGAATGGGGTCCGCAGAGCCCGTTTCGCCCCTTCTGCAGCAAGCGCTGCCAGCTGATCGACCTCGGCGAGTGGGCGGATGAACAGAAGCGCATCCCGGGCGAGATCAACCCGGATCTGCTGCCCGACCCGGAACGGGGCGATCCCTGGCAATAAACACTTCACGATCAAAAAAGGGCCCTCAGGCCCTCTTTCGTTGGTATCGATTCCCTTTCAGGCAAGCGAGGCCTGCAACCGCGCGACGATGGGGCCGTTGGCATCCGGGAAGCGGTATTCGTGCAGCGAGGCCAGTGGTACCCAGCGGCACTCCTGTCCCTCCTTGCCAAAGGGCTCGCCGTGGAAGCGGGTCACCTTCCAGATATCCAGCAAGACCTGCTTGTCGGGGTAGTCGTGGTGCAGCTCCATGAAGGGGGCACAATCCTGCACCCGGATCCCGATCTCTTCCCACAATTCCCTGTCCAGCGCGGTGAGCAGATCCTCCCCCGACTCCACCTTGCCACCGGGAAACTCCCAGCGGTCCCCCTGATGGCGATCGGCTGAGCGTTTGGCGATGAAGATATCGCCCCGTTCGTTCTCGATGACGCCCACCGCCACCCAGATCCGTTTCTTCTGTTCCATCATTGTCCTCAGCGTAAACACGGCAAACGGGCGATCCAGGGGGCAAGCCGAATGGCCTGCTGATCCCCCCGGGCCCTGAAGAGATCCTGCCCGACATGCTCATTGCCCGGCGGCGCAACCTGCGGCCAGGGCACCGCACCGGGCGGAGTGAAACAACGATCGTGTACCCGCGCGCTCTGGCGCAGATAGCGCCATAAACAGTCTCGCAAGAACCACTGGTCGATGTTCGGTGTTTCCATGGTACTGGGCTGATAGCTCGCCATCAGCGGCGCAAGGGGAGGCAGCACACCGGCCACACCGCCCCACATGCCGGCCAGCACCAGATCGGTGTGGCTCCACCAGTCACGCATGATATGGAACCAGCGCCCCGATGCAAGCCAGTCATCGACCGCCAGCCGCTCCCGCAGATTCAGCACGGAGTCCGCATCGCGCACAAGAAAGCGCCCCACGCCGGGATCATTGGCGACCTGGAAGCGCCAGCAGAGGCGCTGACGCTGGGATTGGCCATCGGGCTGCACCTTTATCTCGGCGCCATGTTCCTGCAGGCAGGCCAGAAACCCCTGAGGGACACTGCCATCCACATAGAAGCGCACCCGCCAGCCAGGATAGAGGTAAGCTGCGGCCAGCACATTGTCGAGTGCTCCCCGCAAATAGCGGGGCTGTGCTCCCCACAAGGAGAAGGCGATGACTGCCTGCTTCTCCCCCTGCTCCGCGAGCCAGTCATCCGGCCCCTCTGCCGGCAGTACCCACCCCGCGACGGGCTGCGAGACGGCCTCATCCTTGAGAGTCAGGGCACGGGTTCCTGCTTGTGCCGCTTCTTCATGACGTCCTAGCTTGGCAAGGGAAGTGCAAAGCCCGTCATGGACCAGATAATCATCCGGCTCGCGCCGCACCAGTTCGACCAGGTGCGTCACGGCCCGCTCATGTTGATCGGAGCGCGAGAGGCAGACACAGAGATTGCGCAGCACCTCAGTGTTATCGGGCGCGGACCGGTACGCCAGCGTCAGCACCTGTGCCGCCGAGGCGGGATCGCCGGACAAAAAAAGGTAATAGGCAAACTGCAGTTGCAGGGGAACGGATTTGTTCGTCTCTGCGTTCAGCCTGCTCAGCACACAACGGATCGCCTCCTGGCGTCTCTCCTGCAGCCAGTGCCCATGTGCCTCCCCATCCCATCCCGCCGGCAATCTGCTCATCGTCCCCTCCTTGGTCCGAAAATGAATACACCGCCCGGAGGCGGTGTATTCATCATGGCAGGGTGTCAGGTCAGCTGACCGTGACAGTGCTTGTATTTTTTACCCGAACCACAGGGGCAGGGATCGTTGCGCCCGATCTTCTGCTCGTCGCGCACGAAGGTGGTATGGCCCTCGGCCCCACCCGTATCCTCGTCAGCCAGCTGGTTTTCGGCCGTGGCATGGGTGTAGGTACGGGGAGCTGCTTCGGCCTGCTGGCGCTGCTGCTCTTCCATCGCCTCCACATCCCGCTCCTGCACCTGTACCCGGCTCAGGATGCTGACCACGTCGCGCTTGAGGGTCTCCAGCATCTGGGTGAACAGATCGAAGGATTCGCGCTTGTACTCCTGTTTGGGGTTCTTCTGTGCGTAGCCGCGCAGATGGATGCCCTGACGCAGGTGATCCATGGCCGCCAGGTGCTCCTTCCACAGACCATCCAGCGTTTGCAGCATCACCGCCTTCTCGAAGTTGCGCAGCACCTCCTTGCCGACCAGCTCTTCCTTGTGGGCATAGAGCTTGGTGGCTTCATCCAGGATGCGTTCACGCAGCTTCTCTTCATACAGCTTGTCGTCTTCCGCCAGCCACTGCTGCAACGGCAGATCCAGGGCGAAATCGGACTTCAGACGCGCTTCCAGACCCGGCACGTCCCACATCTCTTCCAGGGACTGGGGCGGGATGTACTCGTCGATGATGGCGCCGTAGACGTCGTCACGGATGACGTGAATAGTCTCGGAGATGTCGTTGGTGTCCAGCAGTTCGTTGCGCTGCTCGTAGACCACCTTGCGCTGATCGTTAGCCACGTCGTCAAACTCGAGCAGGTTTTTACGGATGTCGAAGTTGCGACCTTCCACCTTGCGCTGGGCATTCTCGATGGCCTTGGTCACCCAGGGATGCTCGATGGCCTCGCCCTCTTCCATGCCCAGCTTCTTCATCATGCCGGTCACGCGGTCGGAGGCGAAGATCCGCATCAGGGTATCTTCCATGGAGAGGTAGAAGCGGGAGGAACCCGGATCACCCTGACGACCGGAACGGCCGCGCAGCTGGTTGTCGATACGGCGGGATTCGTGACGCTCGGTACCGATGATGTGCAGACCACCGGCCGCCAGTACTTCGTCATGACGCACCTGCCAGGCCGCTTTCAGCTCGGCAATCTGCTCGCTTGACGGGTTTTCCAGCTGGGCGATCTCCGCCTGCCAGTTGCCGCCCAGCACGATGTCGGTACCACGACCGGCCATGTTGGTGGCGATGGTGACGGCGCCGGTCTGGCCGGCCTGGGCGACGATCTCCGCTTCCATGGCATGGAACTTGGCGTTCAGTACCTTGTGCGGGATATTTTCCTTGGTCAGGATGCCGGAGAGCAGCTCGGAGTTCTCGATGGAGACGGTACCGACCAGCACGGGCTGGCCGCGCTTCACGCACTCGCGAATGTCCTGCACGATGGCCGCGTATTTCTCCTGGGCGGTCAGGTAGACGAGATCGCCCATGTCCTTGCGCACCATCGGCTTGTTGGTCGGGATGACCACGGTATCCAGGCCATAGATCTGTTGGAATTCAAAGGCTTCGGTATCCGCAGTACCGGTCATGCCTGCCAGCTTGTCGTACAGACGGAAGTAGTTCTGGAAGGTGATGGAGGCCAGGGTCTGGTTCTCGTTCTGGATCTTGACCCCTTCCTTCGCCTCGACCGCCTGGTGCAGACCGTCTGACCAGCGACGACCCGGCATGGTGCGGCCGGTGTGCTCGTCGACGATGACGATCTCGTCCTTCTGGACGATGTAGTCGACGTTGCGCTCGAACAGGGTGTGCGCACGCAGGCCGGCATTGACGTGATGCAGCAGGCTGATGTTGGTGGCGGAGAACAGGGAGTCATCCTCGGCCAGCAGCCCCTCTTTCTTGAGCAGCTCTTCCACGAAGATCTGGCCGTTTTCGGTCAGCAGCGCCTGGCGGTTCTTCTCGTCCACCGTGTAGTGGCCGTCGCCGGTGTACTCCTCGGAGTCTTCCTTGTCCTGCTTGACCAGCAGGGGGATCAACTTGTTGATCTGGGTGTACATGGCGGAGCTGTCTTCCGCCGGCCCGGAGATGATGAGCGGGGTGCGGGCTTCATCGATGAGCACCGAGTCCACCTCATCCACCAGCGCGTAGTTGAGCGGACGCTGTACGCGCTGCTCCGGCGAGAATGCCATGTTGTCGCGCAGGTAGTCGAAACCGAATTCGTTGTTGGTACCGTAGGTGATGTCGGCAGCGTAGGCATCGCGCTTCTGGGACGCATCCATGCCGGGCACGTTGCAGTCCACCGTCATGCCGAGGAAGGCGAACAGCGGGCGGTTGGCTTCCGCATCACGCTTGGCCAGATAGTCGTTCACCGTCACGACGTGTACACCGCGGCCAGTCAGGGCGTTCAGGTAGGCCGGCAGGGTGGCCGTCAGGGTTTTACCTTCACCTGTCTTCATTTCGGCGATGCGGTTGGAGTTCAGCACCATGCCGCCGATCAGCTGGACGTCGAAGTGACGCATGCCGAACACACGGCGGGAGGCTTCACGGACGGTGGCGAACGCTTCCGGCAGCAACTGCTCCAGTGTTTCGCCCTGCTCCAGACGCTGACGGTACTCGGCGGTCTTCGCCTGCAGTTCCTGATCGGACAGTGCCTCGAACTGAGGCTCCATCGCATTGATTTGTTTTACAATTTTGCGCAAAGCCTTGAGCGTTCTGTCGTTCCGGCTGCCGATAATCTTGGTGAGCAGTGTGCTAATCATGGGTACCAACTGTTTTGGTTATATAAGCGTTCCGTCACTGGAACCTGAAGAAAAAACCTAACCCCGTCTGGCATTCAGAAAGCGCGCGGGGTTGACCTGACGACCATCTTTCAACACTTCGTAATGCAAATGAACTCCGGTTGCACGACCGGTTCGCCCCATCAGGGCAATCTTCTGGCCCTCATCGACCAGGGTGCCCACATCCACCAGTAACTTGGAATTGTGGGCATAGCGGGTGACCAGACCATTGCCATGGTCAATCTCCACCATGTTGCCAAACTCCGGATGGCGCCCCGCCCAGCTGACAATCCCCTTGCCTGTCGCCAGGATGGGGGTGCCGGGCCTGCCGCGGAAATCCACCCCTTTGTGCATCTTGGCGCGACCGTTGAACGGATCGACCCGCCCACCGAAACCGGAGGAGATCCAGACACGCTCCTGCTTGACCGGTGAGCCGGGGATGAAACCCGCATCGGTGATATGGTGGTTCATGATGAAGGATTCAAGTACCGACAGCTGTTCTTCGCGGCTGCTGAGCTGACGGCTGAGGTGTTCCATGGAATCTTGCAGTTCACCCAGGCTGACTTCCAGGTCTGCATCGTAGGAAGGGCCGCCCATCGGGGGCAGCTCCTTGAAGTTGAACTCCTCGGGATCGAGGTCCGCCTTCTCGGTCAGGCGCTCGCCGAGGGCGTTGAGGCGACCAAGTTGTCCCTGCATGGTGCCCACCTGGGCGGCCAGCATGGCAAGCTGTTCGCGGGCTTCATCGGCCCCTTGCGTGGATTTTTGCTGCTGCGCCAGGGTCAGCGCCACTTCCAGCGCCTCCATTTTCTGCTGCCAGCTCTGCCAGAGCCAGCCGCCCCCCAAGGCCAATACAGTGAAGAGAATACCGCCGACCCAGGCCAGACGTTGTTTGGGTAAGTGCAACCTGCGGCGCTGCTTACCGTGGAGGATCAGGGTAATGCTCATAGAAATCTGTCTTCTCGGTCAGGTGAGGCCAAGGGCCTGCACGGGCAATAAAACCGGGAGATAATCGGTATTAAAGGATGGAATAAACAAATGACAGGACGTCGGTGCGGAGAGATGACCGACGTCCTGTTGCACAGCTATCAGGCCAGAACCAGACCGTTGTCGTAGTAAGCGATGGGCGCTTTGTCGCCCTCACCCTCGAAGGTCACCAGTTCCCAGGCCTCCTGCTGGGCCAGCAGGGCACGCAGCAGCTTGTTGTTCAGGGCATGGCCCGTCTTGTAGGCACGGAATTCACCGATGATGCTGCGATTGCACATGTACAGATCGCCGATGGCATCCAGCATCTTGTGCTTCACGAACTCATCTTCGTAGCGCAGACCATCTTCGTTCAGCACCCGGTAGTCATCCAGCACCACGGCGTTTTCCAGGCTGCCGCCCAGTGCCAGGTTCTGGGAACGCAGGTACTCGATGTCACGCATGAAGCCGAAGGTACGGGCACGGCTGATCTCTTTCACGAAGGAGCTGCCGGAGAAGTCCAGCACGCAACGCTGGTTGCGGCCTTCAAACACCGGATGCTGGAAATCGATCTCGAGATCCATCTTGAAGCCGTTTCGATAGGGGTGGAATTCCGCCCACTTGTCGCCGTCTTCTACCCGGATGCTCTGCTTGATCCGCACGAACTGCTTGGGTGCGTTCTGTTCACGAATACCCACTTCCTGCAGCAGATAGATGAACGGATGCGCACTGCCGTCCATTACCGGGATCTCGGGGGCATCAACCTCGACATAGAGGTTGTCGATGCCCATCCCGGCCAGAGCGGCAGACAGATGTTCGATGGTCGACACGCGAACACCGGCTTCGTTCACCAGAGCGGTACAAAGCACGGTATCACGCACCTGATCGGCGTTGGCTGGCAGCGCGACCACAGGATTCAGATCGGTACGCAAGTAAACGATCCCTGTGTTAACAGGCGCCGGACGGAACGTCATAGTGACTTTCCGGCCCGAATGCAGGCCCACACCGGTGGCCTGGACACTCGTTTTCAAGGTTCTTTGTCTAATCATGGGCGTATCCGCTTTAACAGCTCAAATTCCTGACCAGATGGTCGTTGCCGGGCCATCTTAGCACAATCCTTAAGCAACAAACAAACCAGAGCCATCAGAGGCTTAGTCTGCCTGCTTGCGCAGGAACGCAGGAATATCGAGATAATCCGGTTCGCGACGAGCTTGCGGCTCGGCGTTCACCACCTTGGCCGGGGCCTCTTCCATCACGCGAGACTGCAGGGCTTCGCTGATCAGGGGCTGACGGGCCGGACGCTCTTGAACCATGTTGTTCTTGACCAGGGTGATGTCGGGCTTGCGCTCGGCACCGATACCGGTCGCCACTACGGTAACGCGCAGTTCGTCGTGCATTTCCGGGTCGATTACGGTACCCACCACCACGGTAGCGTTCTCGGACGCGAAGGCCTTGACCGCGTTACCCACGGTCTCGAACTCTTCGATGGTCATGTCCATGCCAGCAGTGATGTTGACCAGGATGCCGCGGGCACCGGCCAGATCCACGTCTTCCAGCAGCGGGCTGGAGATGGCCTTCTCGGCCGCTTCTTCGGCACGGTCGTCACCGGAGGCGGAGCCGGTACCCATCATGGCGGTACCCATCTCGCGCATCACGGTCCGCACGTCCGCGAAGTCGACGTTGATGAGGCCCGGGCGGGTGATCAGTTCGGCGATGCCTTGCACCGCACCCAGCAGCACGTCGTTGGCCGCCTTGAAGGCGTCCAGCAGGGAGATGCCGCGACCCAGTACCTTCAGCAACTTGTCGTTGGGGATGGTGATCAGGGAGTCGACGTTCTTGGAGAGCTCTTCGATGCCGTGAGCGGCGAAGCCCATCCGCTTCTTCCCTTCGAAGGAGAACGGCTTGGTCACGACGGCAACGGTCAGGATACCCATCTCGCGGGCCACTTCGGCCACGATCGGTGCAGCACCTGTACCAGTACCACCACCCATGCCGGCAGCGATGAACACCATGTCGGAACCGGTCAGCAGCTCGCGCAGCGCTTCCCTGTCTTCCATGGCGGCGTCACGACCCACTTCCGGGTTGGCCCCGGCACCCAGACCCTTGGTGATGCCACCGCCGATCTGCAAGGTGGTATTGGCACTGGAGTTGCGCAGTGCCTGGGCGTCGGTGTTCACGGTGATGAACTCGACACCCTCGATGTTTTGACGAACCATGTGCTCGACTGCGTTGCCGCCGCCGCCACCCACACCTATCACCTTGATGACGGCTTCGTCAGTGTGGCTATCCATAAATTCAAACATGTTGTCTCTCCGCTTTATTTGCCTGACTCAGCAAAATCTTTAGAACTCGCCACGCAACCAGTTGCTGACCCGTTTGACCAGCCCACCTACGCTTGCCTTGGCGGCATATTCCTTGTTACTGCCGGTGGATTGGTTGGTGCGGCCGTACTGCAACAACCCGACCGCAGTCGAGTACACCGGTGCCTGTACGTAGTCACTCAATCCCCGGATATTCATGGGCTCGCCCACCCGGACCTGGCTCTGGAAGATCTGCTCTGCGCACTCCACAATGCCTTCGATCTGGGCCGCGCCACCGGTCAAGACCACACCGGCGGCCAGCTGATGCTTGACCCCCTGTGCCTTCAATTCGCTCTGCACCCGCACCAGCTCGTCATTCACCATGGAGAGCAACTCGGTGTAACGGGGTTCAATCACTTCCGCCAGCGTCTGCCGTTGCAGGCTGCGCGCCGGGCGACCGCCGACACTGGGCACTTCGATATTGTCTTCCTTGCTGACCAGGCGGCCGAGGGCACAGCCATAGCGCACCTTGATCGCCTCCGCATCCAGCGGCGGCGTGCCGAAGGCATAGGCGATGTCGCTGGTCACCGTGCTGCCGGCATAGGGAATCACCTTGGTGTGACGCAGGGCGCCGCCGGTAAAGAGCGACATGTCCATGGTGCCGCCACCGATGTCCACCACGCAGACACCCAGCTCCTTCTCGTCTTCGGTCAACACGGCGTAGCTGGAGGCCAGGGCGGAGAAGATCAGCTGATCCACCCGCAGACCCACCTTCTCCACACACTTCTCGATGTTGCGCGCCATGTCGTTGTGGCAGGTGATGAGATGCACCTTGGCTGCCATCCGCACGCCGGAGAGGCCGACCGGGTTCTTGATCCCTTCCTGATAGTCGATGGCGAACTCCTGGGGCAGCACGTGCAGCACCCGGAGCTCGTCAGACAACCGCACCGACTTGGCGGTGTGGATGACGTTGTCCACATCCTCCTGGGTCACCTCTTCGTCGGAGATGGGCACCATGCCGGTCTCGTTGCGGCAATCGATGTGCTTGCCGGACAGCCCCAGATAGACGGAACTGATCTGGCAGTCTGCCATCATCTCGGCCTCTTCCACCGCGCGGCGCAGGGACTTGACCACGGAGTCGAGGTCATTGACCCCGCCCTTCTCCATACCGCGAGAAGCGTGGCTGCCCATGCCGATGACATTGAGTTCGCCATCGGGCAATACTTCGCCAACCAGTACCGCCACCTTGGTCGTGCCGATATCCAGTCCGACAATCAAATTTCTATCTGCGGTGTTGGTCATTCACTTTCTCTTCGCTTTTCTTCCAGCCAACTGCCATCCCGGTGTCGTATCGAAGATCCACGTAAGCAACCCGCTCACGAGGCTCGATGACCGGAAAGGCATCGATAAACCGCTGCAGACGAAGCGCGATATCCGAGCGCCCCACAAACAGCTGAATGTTGCCATCCAGGGTCAGTTCCCAGGCATGGCGGGGGGTCAGATTCACCCCCAGCAACTTGTATCCCTTGGCCGCCAGCAGCGTTTCGTACTGATGGCTGGCTTCCAGCACCTTGGCGGCCTGATCATCGGGCCCGGACAACTGCATCAGGGGCTTCTTCACCCTGTCCGGGGCACTGAATACCTCACCCTTGGTGTTGACGAAGCGGTTGCCGTTCCAGCGAGCCGCCACATCCTGTTCCGTGAGATAGACCTTGATCTTGTTCGGCCACTTCTTTCGTACCGAGACCTGGGCCACCCAGGGCAGGGCGTTCAGACGCGCCTGCAATTCGTTCACATCCAGCTCGAAGAAGTTGCGAAGTTCGGCACCATCCAGCACGGCAGCACGCAACTCATCGGCCTTCAAATATTCGTGTTGCCCCTGCAGCAACAGCTCGCTCATGGGCAACCGACTGGCATCCGTCAGCCAGTCTTTAACATCCAGCGCAGTCTGGTAGAGCCCCCACATGACCAGGATGAAAAATGCCACCCCGGCGATGAAGCCCCCCTTGGTGCGCCCTTGTGCCCTTGCCTCCACCCGATCGATCCCCGTAAAACGCGCCATGCCGGCCACTTGCAGACCGGTTCGCCATTATATAGGCCTCGGCTTGGCGGTCAAAATACTCATTGGGCCCTCAGGCACCGGATTTCATGCTATCCACGCTCAATTTCATCTCGCCGAGACGACGGGCCAGCGCACCGACGTTACCCGCCCCCTGGGTCAATACCAGATCCCCCTCGCCAATCAGGTCGGCCAGCACCGCGGGCACATCATCCGGCGTTGCGACAAAGATGGGCTCCAGGGTGCCGCGGGAGCGGATGGAACGGCACAAGGCACGGCCATCGGCACCGGGAATGGGCTCCTCACCGGCGGCATAGACCTCCAGCATCACCAGCACGTCCACCTTGGAAAGCACATCCGCGAAATCTTCGTAGAGATCCCGGGTGCGGCTGTAACGGTGGGGCTGGAACACCATCACCAGCCGCTTCTCGGGCCAGCCGGCGCGGGCGGCGTTGATGGTCACCTTCACTTCGCTCGGGTGATGACCGTAATCGTCCACCAGCATGGCCTTGCCACGGCCGGTTTCAAACTCGCCATATTGCTGGAAGCGGCGCCCCACCCCTTCAAACTTGGAAAGTGCCTGGATGATGGCCTCGTCGCCGATGCCGTCTTCGGTTGCCACCGCGATGGCGGCGGCGGCGTTGAGGGCGTTGTGGATGCCCGGCAGATTCAGGGTCACCTCCAGCTCACCCGCCCCTGCCCGGCGCACCCGGAAGCGGCTGCGATTGCTGGTCTGCACGAAGTCCAGCACCTGCACATCGGCATCATCGCTCAGACCGTAGGTGAGGGTAGGACGGGCGATCTCCGGCAGCATGCCGCGGATCACGGGGTCATCCACGCACACCACGGCCAGGCCGTAGAACGGCAGGTTGTGCAGGAAATCGATGAAGGTGGCCTTCAACCTGGAGAAATCGCCACCATAGGTGTCCATGTGATCCGCTTCGATATTGGTCACGATGGAGACCATGGGTTGCAGATGCAGGAAGGAGGCGTCGCTCTCGTCCGCCTCGGCAATCAGATAACGGCTGCTGCCCAGGCGGGCATTGGTGCCGGCGCTGTTGAGCAGACCGCCGATGACGAAGGTGGGGTCGCGATCCGCCTCGGCATAGATGCTCGCCACCAGACTGGTGGTGGTGGTCTTGCCGTGGGTCCCGGCGATGGCGATGCCGTGACGGAAGCGCATCAGCTCAGCCAGCATTTCGGCGCGGCGCACCACGGGAATACGCAGCTCGCGGGCAGCCAGCAGCTCGGGGTTGTCCTGCTTGATGGCGGTGGAAACCACCACCACGCTGGCACCGTCCACATGCTCGGCACTGTGACCGACAAAAATGTGTGCGCCCAAAGAGGCCAGGCGTTCGGTCACCCCGTTGCGGGCCAGATCCGAGCCGGTCACCTGATACCCTTCATTGGCAAGCACTTCCGCAATACCGCCCATACCGGCGCCACCGATGCCGATGAAGTGGATGCGACGCACGCGGCGCATTTCGGGGATAACGGTACGCAGTTTTGCCAGTTCAACCTTGGTCATAGTTCTTTCTCAATTCGCGGCCACAGGCCATTTTCATTCGGCGACATTCATCAGTTCGAAGACAGAAGCGGGGCCTTGGCGGCACATCTTGGCCTTCCATCTCGTTTGGCTCAGCCGGTGGCGAGCCGTTTGCACTCATCGGCAACCCGTTCGGCGGCATCGATGATGGCGACCCGGCGCGCGGCCTGGGCCATGTTCAACAGAGTTTCCCTGCGCCCGGCGAGCCAGGATAGGCGCGACGCCAGAGCCGCCGGCGTCAGCTCGGACTGGGGCAGGAACTCGGCCGCACCGCCGTCGACCAGGGTCAGGGCGTTGCGTGTCTGGTGATCGTCCACCGCATGAGGCAGGGGCACGAAGATCGCGGCCACACCGGCGGCGGCCACTTCGGAGACGGTCAATGCGCCGGCGCGGCACACCACCAGGTCCGCCCAGGCATAGGCATCCGCCATGTCCTTGATAAATTCACTCACCTCGGCCTCGACCCCCAGCCCGGCATAGGAAGCAGCCACGGCCTCCCCGTTGCCCTTGCCGCACTGGTGGCGCACCTCGATGGGCACACCGGCGGCGGCGACCGCGGGCGGCACCTGCTCGTTGAGGACCCGGGCCCCCAGGCTGCCACCGACCACAAGCAGGCGCAGAGGATTGCTGCTGCTGCGCAGTTGGGGATCCGGCAGCGCCACCACCTCGGGGCGCACCGGGTTGCCCACCACGGCGGTACGGGCATTGGGGGCGAAGGCACCGGGGAAGGCCATCAGTACCCGCCTGGCGATACGGGCCAGCAGCTTGTTGGTCAGACCGGCGGCGGCATTCTGCTCGTGCAGCAGCAGCGGAATGCCGGACAGCCAGGCGGCCACGCCACCCGGGCCGGAGGCGAAGCCCCCCATGCCCAGCACCACATCGGGCTGGATGGTCTTGAGCACCTGGCGGGCCTGCAGCACGGATTTGATGACACGGTAGGGCGCCGCGAGCAGACGCTTGATGCCGTTGCCACGCACCCCCTGGATGTCGATGAAGGAGATGGGATAACCATGGGCAGGCACCAGCTCCGCCTCCATCCGGTCGGCAGTGCCGAGCCAGTGGATGGTCCAGCCCTGGGCCTTGAGGCGATCGGCGACGGCCAGGCCGGGGAACACATGGCCCCCGGTACCACCCGCCATCACCAGTAACGTCTTGCTCACGCAACCTCCCGCACGCGCGCCTGGGCACTCGCCTGGCGCAACTCGAAATCGATACGAATCAACATGCTCACCGCCACCATCATGATGATGAGACTGGAGCCGCCATAACTGACCAGCGGCAGGGTCAGCCCCTTGGTAGGCATCATGCCGCTGGCGGCACCGACGTTGACGAAAGTCTGGAAGCTGAACCAGATGCCGATGCCGATGGCCAGATAACCTTCATAGAGCCGCTCGGCCACCAGCGCCTGGTGACCCAGCTTGAGCGCCTTCACCGCCAGCGCAAAAATCAGGAAGAGTGCGCCAAGCACCCCCACGTAGCCCAGCTCTTCGCCCAGAATGGCGAACACGAAGTCGGTGTGGGCCTCCGGCAGGTACTCCATCTTCTGGATGGAGTTGCCGAGCCCCTCGCCAAACCAGCTCCCCCGACCAAAGGCCATCAGGGACTGGGTCAGCTGATAGCCGCTACCAAAGGGATCGGCCCAGGGGTCGAGGAAGGAGGTCACCCGCCGCATCCGGTAGGGCTCCGCGATGATCAGGGTCACCACTGCGCTCACCCCCACCAGGATGAGACCGATGAACTGCACCAGCCGGGCTCCGGCCAGGAACAGCATCCCGAGGGAGGTGACGAACATCACCACCACTGACCCGAGATCCGGCTGGGCCAGCAGCAGGATGGCCACTACGAACAGCACCGCCATGGGTTTCATGAAACCGATGAAGCGCTCGCGCACCTCGCTCTGGCGGCGCACCAGATAGCCCGCCAGATAGACGAACAGCGCCAACTTGCCGAACTCAGCCGGCTGCAAGTTGAAGGGGCCAAGCGGCAGCCAGCGTACCGAGCCGTTGACGCTGCGGCCCACCAGCAACACCATCACCAGCAGCACGATGGCCAGCAACAACATGGGGCCGTTGTACTGCTGCCAGCGTGCCATGGGCACCTGCAACACGAACCAGGAGATACCCAGCGCCATCACCAGGAACATGCCGTGGCGCTTCACGAACATGAAGGGATCGTTGTTGATGGCGATCCCCTCAGGGATGGAAGCGGACGCCACTATCACCAGCCCGACGCCCATCAGGGCGAGGGCCAGCACCACCAGTTGCCGATCGTAGAGACCGGCGGGGCGCGCCGGTAGCAACCAGCGCTGCAAGAATCCCGCAACCACGCGCAGGGCGTTCATAAGCCCATCACCAGTTCGGTGAAACGATCACCGCGCGCTTCGAAAGACTTGAACTGATCGAGGCTGGCGCAGGCCGGCGCCAGCAGCACCCAGTCACCAGGCCTGGCGTCGGTCGCCGCCTTGGCGACAGCAGCGTCAAGATCGGCAACCCGCTCGGTCTGTTCGCCCAGGGCCAGCAGCACCTCGGCATCCTGACCAAAGCAGTACATGTGATCGATCTGGCTGCCGAGCAGGGCCTGCACCGGGCCGAAGTCCTGCCCCTTGCCCTGGCCACCGGCCAGCAGCAGCAGGCGGCCCTTTACCGCTTCACGCACCCCGGCCACGGCGGCCAGGGTCGCCCCCACGTTGGTGGCCTTGGAGTCGTTGATCCAGCGCACCCCATTTACCTCCCGCACGAAGCGGGCACGGTGAGGCAGGCCTTCAAAGCGGCGCAGCACGGCAAGTTGTGCCTCGCGGGGAATGCCCACCGCATCGCACAGGGCCATGGCCGCCAGGGCATTGGCCTGGTTGTGGGCACCCACTATCTTCATCTCGTCCACCGCCAGGAGCGGCTCGCCGTGCAAGGTCAGCCAGTGACGGCCCTCCAGCTCGCAGCGACCGTAGCCGTTGCAGTCGAGGCCGAAACTCTGCCACACCTGCCCCACATCGGGCAGGGTCTGGGGATCGTCGCGATTGATCAGGATGTGCTGGGAGTGCTGATGGATCTCCATCTTGGCGGCGCGGTAATCCGCCATGCCGGCATAGCGATCCATATGATCTTCACTGAGGTTCAGGACCACGGAGGCGGCGGCCCGCAGGCTGCAGGTGGTCTCTAGCTGGAAGCTGGAGAGCTCCAGCACGCAGAGATCCATGGGCTGCTTGAGGAGCGACAGCGCCGGGGTGCCGATATTGCCCCCCACACCGACCTTGAGTCCCGCCTCGGCGATCATCTCACCCACTAGCGTGGTGACCGTGCTCTTGCCATTGGAGCCGGTGATGGCGATGACGGGCGTCTGGGTTTCACGCACGAACAGTTCGATGTCACCGACGATGCGCACTCCGAACTCGGCGGCGGCCTTCAACTCCGGAGTCGCCAGGGCGATGCCCGGGCTCGCCACTATCATGTGCGCCTGCTTGAGCCGCTCAGCGTCCAACCCGTGGATGAGCTCCACCTCGGGGGGAAGCTCGTCCTTGCCCGGCGGATTGGCACGGGTGTCCATCACCAGCGGCGTGACGCCGCGGTCGAGGAAGTAATCGACGCAGGAGAGTCCGGTTTTGCCGAGTCCGATGATGATGACCATGGCTTACCTCACCTTCAGGGTGGCGAGGCCAAGCAGCACCAGCATGAGGGTGATGATCCAGAAGCGCACGATGACACGCGGCTCCGGCCAGCCCTTCTTTTCATAGTGGTGATGGATGGGGGCCATGCGGAAGATCCGCACGCCGCGCAGTTTGTAGGATCCGACCTGCAGGATCACCGAGACAGTCTCCATCACGAAGACGCCCCCCATGATCACCAGCAGGAACTCCTGGCGCACCAGCACCGCGATGGTACCGAGCGCGCCGCCCAGGGCCAGGGAACCCACGTCCCCCATGAAGACCTGGGCCGGGTAGGTGTTGAACCAGAGGAAGCCCAGGCCCGCGCCCACGATGGCGGTACAGACGATCACCAGCTCGGAGGTGTAGGGCACGTAGGGAATGTGCAGGTAGTTCGCGAAGTTGACGTTGCCGGTCGCCCAGGCGATCAGGGCGAAGCCCCCCGCCACCATCACGGTGGGCATGATGGCGAGGCCATCCAGGCCATCGGTCAGGTTGACCGCGTTGGAGGTACCGACGATGACGAAGTAGGTCAGCAGGATGAACATCAGGCCGAGCTGGGGCATCACATCCTTGAGGAAGGGGACCACCAGCTGGGTCTGACCATCGTGGGTGGCCGTGGCGTAGAGGAAGACTGCCACACCCAGCGCGACCGCGGACTGCCAGAAGTACTTCCAGCGGGCGATGAGGCCGTCGGTGTTCTTGCGTACCACCTTGAGATAGTCATCGGCAAAGCCGATGGCGCCATAGGCCCCCAGCACGAACAGCACCAGCCAGACATAGGGGTTGTCGAGGCGGCACCAGAGCAGCACAGAAGTGAAAATGGCTGCAATGATCATCAGGCCGCCCATGGTCGGGGTGCCCTTCTTGCTGAGGTGGGATTCGGGACCGTCGTTGCGGATCACCTGGCCGAACTTCATGATCTGCAGGCGACGGATGAGGCGCGGCCCCATCCAGAGCGCCACCACCAGACCGGTGATGATCGACAGGATGGCGCGAAACGTCAGGTAGGAGAAGACGTTGAAGAAGGTGAAGTGCGGGGTGAGCAGTTCCGCCAGCCAGACTAGCATGTGGCTGACTCCTGATGGCCCTTGACCATCTCGACGATATCTTCCATGCGGGAGCCACGGGCGCCCTTGACCAGAATCGAAATTTCCTGATGTGTCTTTATCATTTGCGCAAGCACTTCAAACAACGACGCCTTGTTATCGAAATGTCGGCCAGCCGCGGCATCTGCGGTGTGGCGACTCTGTTCCCCTACGGTCAGCACGGCATCGAGGCCCTGCTCACGGGCATGGTGTCCGACCCGGGCATGCTGCGCGGCGGACTCCTCACCCAACTCTTTCATGTCACCGAATACCAGCACCTTGTAGCCGTTCATGGCGGTCAGGGCATCGATACCCGCCAGCACGGACTCCACGCTGGCGTTGTAGGTGTCATCCACCAGGGTGAGGCCACCCCAGCGTTGCACGCAGAAACGGCCCTTGACCGGCGCCATCTGCTCCAGCCCCGCCTTGACGGACGCAAGCGATGCGCCCAGGGCCAGGGTCCCGGCGGCAGCAGCCAGGGCGTTGGCCACGTTGTGGCGGCCCGGAATGGCCAGGGTCAGGTTCACCTCTCCCTGGGGCGTCACCATCACGAACCCGGCACAACCCTGCTCGTTGAGCACGATGTCGCGGGCGTGGAACGGCTGACGCTGATCCTCGAGGGAGAAGGCGCAGTGGATGCCCTTTTCACGCCACTTCGGCCAGAACTCGTTGTCGGCATTGACGATGGCGGTGCCGCCCTCGCCTAACCCTTCGAAGATTTCGCTCTTGGCATGGAACACCCCTTCCAGGGAGCCAAAGCCTTCCAGGTGCGCGGCAGCGACGTTGTTGATGATGGCGGCGTCGGGTCTGGCGAGCGACGTGGTCCAGGCGATCTCGCCCGGGTGGTTGGCTCCCAGCTCCATCACCGCGAACTGGTGTTGCGGCTCGAGGCGCAGCAGGGTCAGCGGCACCCCCACCTCGTTGTTGAAGTTGCCGGCGGTGGCCAGCACCTCCCCTTCACAACGCAGGATGGCCGTCGCCATCTCCTTCACCGTGGTTTTGCCACAGCTGCCGGTGATGGCGAGCACTTTCGGATTGATGCGCTCGCGCACCAGCCTGCCCAGACGCCCAAGCCCCTTGAGGGTGTCGCCCACCACCAGTTGTGGAATGGCCAGCGGCAATTCGCGCTCCACCAGCAGGGCACTGGCGCCGGCGGCAACCGCCTGGTCGCAGAAATCGTGGGCGTCGAAACGCTCGCCGCGCAGGGCCACGAACAGCGCCCCCGCGCCCAGGGTACGGGTGTCGGTGCTGACCGCTGTGATCTCATGGTCGCCCCCGATCAGACGGGCATCGAGCACCTGCGCCAGGTCGGCAAGCCTGAGGGTCATCATTTGAATGACTCCATTAATGTGTGCAAGGCGGCTGCGACGGTTTCCCGATCGCTGTAGTGCCGCTTGTCGGTTCCAATGATCTGATAATCCTCGTGGCCTTTGCCAGCCACCAGGATGATGTCCTCTTTGCTCGCTTGACTCAGTGCCAGCTGGATTGCCTTGGTCCTGTCGTGCTCAATCTGCACGGCGCCGGGATCGCGAAGACCCGCCACCATGTCGGCCATGATCCGGGCCGGCTCCTCGGTACGGGGATTGTCGTCGGTCAGGATCACGCAGTCCGCATGCTGCTCCGCCATGGCAGCCATCATGGGACGCTTGCCGCGATCCCTGTCGCCGCCGCATCCCACCAGGCACCAGAGCCGGCCGTGACAGTGCACCCGCAGGGCCTGCAATGCCTTCTCCAGCGCATCCGGGGTGTGGGCGTAATCGACCACGGCGAGCGGCGCATCGCCACCGCCGAAGCACTCCATACGACCGGTCACCGGTTGCAGTCTGGGAGCCGTCGCCAGCAGGTCATCGAAGTCGTAGCCGAGCACCAGCATGGCGCCCATGGCGCCCAGCACGTTGCTGACGTTGAAGCGGCCGAGCAAGGGGGCGGATAATACACCATTCCCCCAGCTGGAGTTAATGCGCGTATCAAAACCTTGTTGGTGGAAATGGGGATCCTGCGCCGTCAGTTGTCGTCCGGCATGGTTTTCAATCGGACCATGAACCCCGAAGGCCACCGCACCGGGATAGGTCGCCAACCATTGCCGTCCCAGATGGTCATCGGCGTTGATGACGGCGCAAGGCTCATCCACCAGCTTCAGCAGCTCCTCCTTGGCGGCGGCATAGGCCTCCATGGTGCCGTGATAGTCCAGATGATCCCGGCTCAGGTTGGTGAAGACTGCCGCGGCAAACGGCAGGGCCGCCACGCGATGCTGCACCAGACCGTGGCTGGAGACCTCCATCGCCACCAGATCGGCCCCCTGCTGCTGCAAGGCGGCCAGATTGGCCTGCACCTGGACCGCGCTGCCCGTGGTGTTCTCTGCTTCGATGAGCTCGCCAAACAGACCGTTGCCTATGGTGCCCATGACCCCGGCCTTGCCCCCCAGCAGGGTGCGCCAGTTGGCCACCAGCAGGGCCGTGGTGCTTTTGCCGTTGGTGCCCGTGATGCCCACCAGTTGCAGCTTTTGCGCAGGGTGACCGTAGAAATGACCGGCCAGCTCGGAGAGACGAGCGGGAAGATCCCTCATGCCGATGCAGGGGATCTGGGTCGCCGGAGGGACGAATTCTCCGTCCTCCTCAAACAGCACGGCGGTCGCTCCCTGAGCCACCGCCTGTTCGATGAAGCGCCTGCCATCCACCTGATGGCCACGAATCGCCACGAAGAGCGAGCCGGGACCGACCCGCCGACTATCGAGCTGGAGATCGGTGAGGGAAAGCGCCGGGGCATCGATGCCGAAGCGGCTCATCAGTTGATCAAGTGTGCGGGGCGGCATGGGAAGCCTCCGAAAATGCGGGAATGCGGGCGCTCGTACACGCCATGGAAAACGCCCCGACAGCAGCGGGGCCGATGGAAAAAGCCGGATGCCCGTCAAGTACGCGGTGCGCCATTGTTGGCCTCCGTGCGGGCAAGCTTGGCGGGTACCTCGGGCGGGATCGCATCGGGACGGATGTTGAAGAGCTGCAACACGCCTCCCATGGCCTCCGCAAAGGGCGGGGTCGCCACGGCACCGCCGTAGTAGGCATCCCCCTTGGGCTCGTTGATCACCACCACCATGACGAAACGGGGATTGCTGGCCGGCGCGAAACCGGCAAACCAGGCCATGTAGTCCTTGCCATAGCCCCCAGCCACGGCCACCTTGGCGGTACCACTCTTGCCACCGACCCGATAACCGGGGATCTGGGCCTTGGGAATGGCATTGCTGACCACGTACTCCAGCGCCTGCAACATGGCAGCGGCGTTGTTGTGATCGATGACCTGCTCACCCTTGGGCGGCTTGGTCACCTTGATGATGGAGAGCGGAACCCGCTTGCCCTTGTTGGCCAGGGTGGCGTAGGCGGAGGCCAGCTGCAGCGGGGTCACTCGCAGACCATAACCGAACGACAGGGTGGCTCGCTCGATGTCGGACCAGCGGCGACGCTGGGGCAGCATGCCGCTGCTCTCCCCCATCAGGCCGCTGCCGGTGTCCATGCCGAAGCCCACCATGCTCAGGGTGTTGATCATCTCTTGGGCCGGCATCCGCAGCGCGATGCGCGACATGCCGATGTTGGAGGAGTAGCGCAGGATGTCGTAAAGGTTGGTCGCCTTGTGGATACTCACGTCACGGATCTGCTTGGCCCCGATGAAGAGGGGGCCGCCCGGGATGAAGTCCTTCCAACTGGTGACACCGGCTTGCAAGGCACTAAGCAAAATCAATGGCTTGACCGTGGAACCCGGCTCATAGGTATCGGTCACCACCCGGTTTCGCACCCGGAAACTCTGGTACTGACCGCGGTTGTTCGGGTTGTAGGAGGGGGTGTTGACCATGGCGAGCACCTCGCCGGTCTTCACATCCAGCATCACCATGGAGCCGGAGGTGGCCTTGTTCTCGTCGGTAGCCCGTTTGAGGGCGCGATAGGCCAGCGCCTGCACCCGCTGATCGATGCTCAGTTGCAGATCGTTGGCGTGCTTGCCCTCTTTCACCAGGCCCAGGCGCTCGATGACGCGGCCCTGCCTGTCCTTGCGCACCCGCATCTCGCCAGGGGTTGCGGTCAGCCACTCGTTGTAGCTGCGCTCAATCCCCTCGATGCCGCTGCCATCGATGTTGGTCACCCCCACCAGGTGGGAGCTTATCTCGCCGGTCGGGTAGAAACGGCGCGCCTCGGGGCGCAGATAGATGCCCCCCAGCTTCAACCCCTTGATGTACTCGGCCACCGCAGGCGTCACCTGCCGCTGCAGATAGACGAAGCGCTTGCTCGGGTTGGCGATGCGATGCTTGAGGGTGTTGATGTCGAGCTTGAGCACGGCGGAGAGTGCCAGCCAGGCACGCTCGTTGTGGATGGCACCGGACTCGTGCACCGTCTTGGGATCAGCCCAGACCGCTTCGACCGGCACGGATACCGCCAACTGTTCGCCATTGCGGTCCGTGATCATGCCGCGCACCGCCTGGGTGGAGGTGGTGCGCAGGGAGCGCATGTCCCCCTCCTGGCGCAGTCTGTCCGGATCGATCACCTGGATCCAGGCCAGCCGCAGGATCAGCCCCGCAAACGCGATGCCGATGAAGAAAACCAGGGTACGAAAGCGCCACGGGTAGAGTGAGGGTGCTTTCGCCTTGGCTTTGTCCTTTGCCGGAGCCTTGGTGGCGGCCTTGCGTGTCATGGTTGTGTAATTACCTTTTCAGTGGTCACCAGGGGACGAGCCATCTGCAACTTGTCCATGGCCAGACTCGCCACCCGGGAGTGCTCAGCCAGTGTGCCCTGTTCCAGCAAGAGGTGGCGCCACTCGATGTTGAGCCTGTCCTCCTCCGCCATCAGATCGTTCTGCTTGGCCGTCAGACCCCGGGTCATGTTGGTCACCAGGATCACCGCAAAGGCGGTGACCAGCACGGCGACGGTCAACAGGACCTGCAACTTGTGGCGCCAGAGATCCGCAACGATCTCCCTGGCGAGGTGAACGCGCACGTCGCTCATCGTTTACTCCGCAAGACGCTCTGCGACCCGCAGCACCGAGCTGCGGGACCGGGTGTTTTCATTGACCTCGTGGTCGGAAGGCTTGAGCGCCTTGCCGATCGATTTCAGCTTGCGACCACCGGCAAGCTGGGCTTCAGTCAGGGGGATGCCGTGGGGTACTTCAGGACCTTTCTCGTGCTTGCGAATGAAATGTTTCACCAGCCGATCTTCCAGAGAGTGGAAGCTGATGACGGAGAGACGGCCGTGAGGAGCCAGCACGTCCAGAGCGCCGTTGAGGGCGGTTTCGATCTCGTCCAGCTCGCTGTTGATATAGATGCGGATGGCCTGGAAGCTGCGGGTCGCCGCGTGCTTGCCCTTCTCCTTGCTCGGGTTGACCCGGGCAATCATCTCCGCCAGCTGGCGGGTGCGCACATAGGGCTCTGTCACCCGATCGTGTACGATGGCGCGAGCAATCTTCTTGGCGAAGCGCTCCTCACCGAAGGTTTTCAGCACCCAGGCGATGTCGTCCACATCGGCACGGGCCAGCCACTCGGCGGCGCTCTGACCGGAGGTGGGATCCATCCTCATGTCGAGCGGGCCGTCCTTCATGAAGCTGAAGCCACGTTCGGCATCGTCAAGCTGGGGGGAGGAGACACCGAGATCCAGCAGGAAGCCATCGACCTTGCCCAGCAGGCCGCGTTCGGTCAGATAGCGGGTGATGCCGGAGAAGGGACCGTGCACGATCTCGAAACGGGGATCCTGGATCTTGGCCGCCTCGGTAATGGCCTGGGGATCCCGGTCGATGGCGATCAGACGGCCGTTCGGGCCCAGATGCTGGAGAATGAGACGAGAGTGACCACCCCGGCCAAAGGTACCGTCGACGTAGATACCGTCCGGCTTGATGGCCAGCCCTTCGACGGCTTCGTGCAACAGCACTGTGATGTGTTCAGCGGCTTGGGTCATTTATAAAGAAAAATCCTGTAGTCGTGGTGAACTTGCCCAGTCGTCCTCGGGCAGGCCCAGGATGTCGTCGTTGATCTGTTGTTGCCAGCGGGCTTCATCCCACAGCTCGAATTTGTTGAGCTGGCCCACCAGCATGACTTTCTTGTCCAGCCCGGCATGGCTGCGCAGCGGCTGGCTGAGCAGCAGACGGCCATTGCCATCCAGTTCGCATTCGGCCGCGTGGCCGAGCAGCAGACGCTGCAGGCGGCGTTCCGCCGGGTTGGTGCTGGAAAGGGTCTTCAGCTTGCGCTCCACCTCTTCCCATTCATTCAGGGGATAAAGCAGCAGACAGGGATGGGCGATGTCGATGGTGCAGACCAGCTGGCCGTCGCATTCGTCGCGCAGCCAATCACGAAATTTGGTCGGAATCGCCAACCGCCCCTTGCTGTCCAGGCTGATGGCGTGAGCGCCACGCAACAAATTGCAGTCCCCGAAGGTGAGTTATGGGGGCTAGATGCCCAATAAAACCACTTTGATCCACTTTTCTCCACCATGAAGTTTAAGGACGAGCAGGGGGCTTTTCAAGCAAGGATCTCGGGCATGGGGAACATATTGACGCAGCGTGATGGGACTACCGATTAAATGAATTGATTTTCCACAAGTTATTTGTGTTACCCGCAACTCGATTAATTTTCAGCAATTAAAAAACTGACAAATTGCACGAATAAACATCAGCCATGCAGGCCGCGCTTCTCCAGCGCCATCACGATATTCAGAACATGGAAAAATTCCACATAACAGATTGATATAAAATACATTTGTTAAACATAGCTAGCCCAACAGTAAATATCACAAGTCAACCGAGGCAGTACTTTATGGTTAATAAAAAGAGCCTTGCGATAAATCGCAAGGCTCTTCAGGAAAGAGGTCGGAGTCGGCCTGTAAGCCGGGTTCTGTACCGGGTTGCCCCGGGTAGCAATCATTCCTCTAGGCCAGCAATCGCTCGCTGGCTCAAGCAACCTACCCGCCCCCAACGCGGGCCGCGCCAATAGGGGCCTATTTGGTCTTGCTTCGGGTGGAGTTTACCGTGCCACGAACTGTTGCCAGTCGCGCGGTGCGCTCTTACCGCACCCTTTCACCCTTACCTGATCCCTTGCGGGCCATCGGCGGTCTGCTCTCTGTTGCACTGGTCGTAGGCTCGCGCCCCCCAGGCGTTACCTGGCACCCTGCCCTGTGAAGCCCGGACTTTCCTCCCCTCCGCCCGTCTGTCCCGAGGGACACAACGACGAAGCAGCGATTGCCCAGCCAACTCCGAGGCGCGGATTATAGCCTCGCGAGACGGACGGGGTAAACCGTCAATTCCGGTTTACGGCAATTAATAGTGCTCGAGACCGTATTTGTAGAGGGCGTTCTTCTTCACCCCGTGGATCTCGGCGGTGAGGGCTGCAGCCTTCTTGAGGGGCAGCTCGCTGACCAGCAGGCCCAGGGTGCGGATCGCCTCCGCAGGCAACTCGTCATCCACCTTGCTGGCACCGGCGACCACCAGCACGATCTCCCCGCGGCAACGGTTATCGTCCTCTCCGAGCCAGGCCAGCATCTCGGAGGCGGGCAGACCGTGGATGGACTCGAAGGTCTTGGTCAGCTCGCGGCACACCACCACCTGGCGCTCACCAAGGATGCGAGCAATCGCTTCCACCGTCTCCTGCACCCGGCGCGGCGATTCGTAGAACACCAGAGAGCGGGTGTCTTCGATGACGGCTTGCAGGCGATCATCCCGCCCCTTGGCCTTGGCCGGCAGGAAACCCTCGAAGGCGAAGCGGTCGGTGGGCAGCCCGGCGGCGGACAGCGCCGTGATGGCAGCGCAGGGACCGGGCAGCGGCACCACCTTGACCCCGGCTTCGCGACAACGGGTGACCAGGTGATAACCGGGGTCGCTGATGAGCGGCGTCCCCGCATCGGAGACCAGGGCCACGCTCTTGCCCTCCTTGATGCGGGCGATCAGCACATCCGCCTTTTGCTGCTCGTTGTGATCGTGCAGGGCAAAGGTCGGTACCGAGATCTGGTAGTGGCTGAGCAGGATCCCGCTATGCCGGGTATCCTCGGCGGCCACCAGATCGACGCTGCGCAGCACATCCAGTGCTCGCTGGGTGATGTCGGCCAGATTGCCGATCGGAGTGGGGACTATATACAGGGTTGGGATGTCACTCATGGGAGCTCCGAGTGTCCCGACAATTGTGTCGCCATATTGGCCCGTTTACACTATGGAGAATTTCAACACTGGTCGGGGAATGAACTTGAACCGGGTTATAAAGCAGCTAAGTGTATCACGACTCTTCGGCATCCTACTCGCGGCAGTCCTGCTCGCCGCCTGTGCGTCGGAGCCCAATCAATCTTCCGGACAACCCGGCATGCCGTCAGCCTTCTCGGATCTGACCAAGAATGCCCAGTGGTATCTGGAGCAGGTGGATCCCGCCAAACCGGCAGAGGCCTTCGTGTGGCAGATGATGGCGGCGCGCAGCTATCTGGCGCTCGGCCAGGCCAAACCGGCTGCCGCCCTGTATCAGCAGTTGCAGAAGCAGGCGAAAAGCCCGGAGCAGCAGGCGCAGTTGCAACTGCTGCATGCACACCTGCTGCTCGCCCAGGGCAACGCCAACCAGGCGCTGATCCTGCTGGAAGGCAAGCCGGATGTGGTGCTGGATGCCGATACCCAGAAGGACTGGTACCGCCAGCGCGTGGTGCTGCAGCTCGACATCAACAACAAGTTTGGTGCGGCCAAGTCGCTGGTTCTGCTGGAACCTTATCTGGCCAAGAATGAGCTGGCCACCAATCACCAGCAGATCTGGTCACTGCTGAAAAGCATGACCCCCTCCACCCTGCAGGCGCTCGAAGAGGAGCCAGCTCCCGATGTGACCACCGGCTGGCTGCGTCTTGCTGCGCTGGTGAACGAATTCGGGGCACAGCCGAGCCAGCTGGCCCGC